>JBDGYW010000369.1:0-6531 GCA_039588935.1 Gemmatimonadota bacterium
TCAGCGGTCGCGAACTAGCGGCAACGTTCGTCCGGGTTTTGAGGGCGGTCAGATGCCCTTGATCAGGAGAGTCCCGAAGCGAGGTTTCACGAATCCGTTCCGCGTCGCAAACCAGGTCGTAAACCTGCGGGACCTCGAAGCGGTGACTGGGGAAGACGTGACTCCGATAGTGCTTCTGGAAGCCGGATTGGTGAGCACGCTGAAGCGCCCCGTCAAGATTCTCGGAACCGGAGAGGTGAAAAGAGCACTCGTGATCAAGGGTTGTCTAACTTCCAGCACTGCCCGCTCCAAGATCGAACAGGCGGGTGGCCGTTTCGAGGCTTAGCCGATGACGGCGTCCCGCATTCCCAATCTCTTTGCAGTCCCGGAGCTGAAGGAGAAGCTCCTGTTCACGTTGATGTGCCTCGCCATCTACAGAGGTGGTGCCCACATCGCGACACCTGGCGTGGATGTACAGGTGCTTGCGGATTTCATTCGCAATCAGGCCGGGCAAACGCTGTTCGGTGTATACGACATGTTTGTCGGCGGCGGATTGTCACGGGCAACAGTCCTGGCCTTAGGGATCATGCCGTACATCTCGGCCTCGATCATGTTCCAATTGGCCGGTGCCGTGTTCCCGATCGTCGACAAACTGCAGAAGGAGGAAGAGGGGCGGAAGAAGATCACGCAGTGGACGCGGTACATGACCATACTGCTGTCACTCGGACAGGCTTACAGCTTTGCCCTGTTCGCTGAGGGGCAGGGAGCCGTCGCGTTTCCGGGGCTCGGATTCCGTATGCTTACGGTCTTAACGCTCACTACAGGTGCGGTCTTCGTCATGTGGCTTGGCGAACAAATCACCGAGCGCGGCATCGGCAACGGCATGAGCCTGCTCATCTTCTTTTCGATCATGGAAGGCATGTGGCCTGGGATCTTCCGGACATTGGACTTCTTACAGACCGGCGTGATCAATTTCCCGAAGCTCCTGGTGCTTGGTACAGTGATGGTCGGGATCATAGCCGGTGTGGTCGCTGTCACCGTGGCCGCGCGTAGGATCCCGATTCAGATTCCTCGCAAGGTCATGGGACGCGGTAGGATTCGCGAGGGTCAGAAGACTTTCATCCCGATCAGAATCAACTCTGCCGGGGTGATGCCGATCATCTTCGCTCAGGCGCTGATTATTGTGCCGGGAACGGTCGCGGTATTCAGCAACCTGCCATGGTTGCGCGCCATGTCGGATGCATTTCGACCGGGCACTGGTGTCTATTACCTGTCGTATGCGTTCCTGATCATCTTCTTCACCTATTTCTACACTTCGATCATCTTCAACCCGGTGGACATTGCCGAAAATCTCAAGAAGCAGGGCGGCTTCATCCCGGGTGTAAAGCCGGGAGCGGCTACTGCGGATTACATCGACGAAGTTCTGACACGGGTGACGTTGCCGGGTTCGTTTTTCCTGACTCTGGTTGCGTTGCTTCCGTTCTTCATCTTCCAATACTTCAACGTGCCGTTCAGCTTCGGCGGAACGGCACTTCTGATCATCGTTGGTGTGGCGCTCGACACGTGGGTCCAGGTGCAGCAACACGCGCAGCTAAGGCATTACGATGACTTCATGAAGCATGGGCGGGTGAAGTTTCGTGGTCGGCGGCGTTACATGTAGCCGTCGCCACATTGCTTGCCGTGAAGACGCATACATGATCACGATCAAATCACCCCGTGAAGTAGACACGATGGCGGAGGCCGGGAAGATCCTGGCCGACACACTCAGCCGAGTGGTCGCACGAGTTGAACCGGGGGTGAGCACGCAGGATCTGGACGCGCTTGCCGAGGGGTTCATTCGCAGTCATGAGGGCGCCAAGCCATCATTCAAAGGGCTGTACGGCTTTCCGAAGTCATTGTGCACGTCCATCAACAACGAAATTGTCCACGGCATTCCGTCCAAAGGACGCGTGCTTGTTGAAGGCGACATTCTGAGTATTGACTGTGGTGTGTTTCTCGACGGGCTGCATGCTGATTCAGCGACTACTGTCGGAGTCGGCGAGATCGCTGAGGACTCCAGACGTCTGCTCGACGCGACTAGAGAATCGCTTCAAGCCGGGATCGAAGCCGTGACTCTCGACAATCACGTCGGTGACATTGGACACGCGGTCCAGACTGTGGCCGAAGCCGCCGGATTCAGCGTTGTACGAGATCTCGTTGGGCATGGAATTGGGGCCAAGTTCCACGAAGAGCCCCAAGTTCCCAATTTCGGTCAACCCAAGCGGGGGGCACGTCTCGTTGCGGGGATGACTATCGCCATCGAACCGATGGTCAACGCTGGTGGGCATGAGACGAGGACGATGGACGACAATTGGACCATTGTCACCGCCGACGGATCGCTATCGGCACACTTCGAGCACACCGTGGTAGTCGGACCCGACGGACCACGCGTTCTTACGTTACCCGCTTAGGCGGTGTGCACCCTACACTGACGCGATCCATTTCAGGTGTCGGTTTCCTTGACCACGTCCATCAACCAAGCATGGATTGTCGTGTTCCCTGCGACTATCGGGCCGTGCCGTATGACGTCCGGATGTCCCTCTGTATCGGTCACGACACCTCCTGCTTCCCGCACCAGCAACGTGCCGGCGGCAACATCCCAGGGGGCGAGCGACAATTCCCAGAAGCCGTCCAACCTGCCTGACGCCAAGTCTGCGAGGTCGAGTGCTGCAGATCCGGCGCGGCGGATGCCGCTGGTGGCCGTGAGGATCTTCGTGAACTGGCGGAGGTACTCCGGCAGCAACTTCAGCGACTTGAATGGGAACCCTGTCCCGATGAGTGCGAGAACGGTGTCCGTTGTAGGCGAAACCCGAATGCGTCGGTCGTCGCACCAGGCGCCACCACCGGCAATGGAACGGTACACACGATCTCTCAGAACATCGATCACGACGCCAGCGCTCAGGACACCATCAACGAGGGCGGCAACGCTCACCGCATATGCAGGGTAGTCGTGAAGGTAGTTGGTGGTCCCGTCGAGCGGATCGACCACCCAGGTGATTCCTTCGTGTGTGTCTGTCGTTTGTGGACTCAGTTCCTCTCCCAATACCTCTGAACTCGGATAGTCGCGAAGCAACGATTCGGCAATGAGTTGCTCGCAGTCCCGATCGACCTGCGTGACGAAATCGCTGGTGCCCTTTTCTCCCCATGAAGAGGGATCCGCGGGGCGCTCCGCTGACCTGATGTGCTTTGCAGCTAACTCAGCCGCGCTGATCGCAGAATCGAGTAATTCCTTATGATGCTGCACCTTGCGACCCCTCATGCGTGCTCATAGCTTGGTTCCATGCGACGAGTATTTTCGGGAATTCAACCATCCGGCGAACTGCACCTTGGCAATTACCTCGGTGCTGTCAAGAACTGGGTCAAGATGCAGTACGAGCACGAATGCTTTATCTGCATCGTCGACTACCACGCAATCACGCAGCCGTATGAGATCGACCGGCTTGAGGATCACACAACTCAAATGGCTGTGGGCCTTCTCGCTGCCGGAATCGATCCGGAACGGGCGGTGCTATTCGTTCAATCACACGTGCCTGAGCACACCGAGCTGGCATGGGTGTTCACGTCGGTTACCCCGGTAGGTGAGCTTGAACGAATGACGCAATTTAAGGATAAATCTCGCCGGCAGGAAAGCGTGCTCGCCGGCATCCTCAACTATCCGGTGCTTCAGGCGGCTGACGTGCTTCTTTACAAGGCCGATCTGGTACCCGTCGGGGAAGATCAGACGCAGCATGTTGAACTAATGCGGGAGATCGCACGCAAATGGAACGCGCGATACGCAGAAGACTTCTTCCCTGAACCGCAGGTCGGGCTGACGAAGGCAGGGCGTATTCTGGGACTCGATGGGCAGGCCAAAATGTCCAAGAGCATCGGAAACACCATTGGCATGTTGGACGATCAGGATGAGATCTGGGAGCGCCTCCGTCCTGCCGTAACCGACCCGGCCAGAGTGAAGAAGACCGACCCAGGGACGCCCGAGTTGTGCAACATCTACTCACTCCACGGCCACTTTTCGTCGAAGGAGGAAGTGGAGCATGCGAGCACACAGTGTCGTGCGGCAGGATGGGGATGCATCGAGTGCAAGCGCGTGCTCGCCGACAACATCGGTCAGAGCTTCTTACCGATCCGGGAACGTGCGTCTGAGCTGAAATCAAATCCTGAAAGAGTCCAAAGCATCCTCCGAGACGGTGCTGAACGGGCGAGCGCGGTGGCTCGTGATACGATGGTCGGAGTAAGAAGCTCGATGGGGTTTGCGTCAGCAGGTACCGTTGTAAAGCCCACCCAGTGACGGAAGAATGCCATCAGGGGCTGATCAGTAGGAAGGCCTTGATCGATCTGACATCCGAGCACGCTGCTTGGTCGTTACCGTCAGAGAGTCTCGAGACTTTGCGAGCGGCTTTCGGGAGCGGTTGGGAGGTCCGAGAAGTCACCGCACTCAAATCCAAAGGATCGAAGGCGTCTGTGGGAGTTCTCGACGCTGCCAGTGTCTATGATGGTGTAGAGGCCTACTTCGGATGGGGTGTTCCCCGGAAAGTCGTCAAGGCTACGTCAGGCACTTTGAGATGGGCCCACTCGGCTGCAGCCGGAGTTGGTGCAAGCATCACTCCCGAGTTGCGTGCGAGTGGCGCTGTGCTCACCAACTCCCGCGGCATTCACGCGGAACCTGTGTCAGACTGGGTGATCACCGCCATCGGTTTCTGCGTGCGGGGTTTTCACGAAGCTGTGGTTGCGCAGCGGGACCATCGATGGGCAAAGCTGCGTTTCACCCTGCCTGAGGCTGGGTTGACCGAGTTCTCATCGCTGCGTGTTGGAGTCGTTGGGCTTGGTGGGATTGGGCTGGCCGTGGCGCGCAAATGCCACGCGCTTGGGATGGAGGTTAGGGCAGTACGGCGGCGGGCGTCGAGCATACCCCCCCCGGGGGTGAGATGGGTGGGTGACCCGGACAGATTACATGAGCTAGCCGCTCAGAGCGATGTGCTGGTTTTAGCGCTACCCCACACAGGGGCCACCGCGGGCCTGATCGGCGATGGGGTGTTGAGGGCACTTCCGCGCGGCGCCTATTTGTTGAATGTTTCGCGCGGCGGAATTGTGGATGAGACAGCGCTCTTGGAGCATCTCGAAGACGGACACATCAGGGGCTGCGTGTTGGACGTGTTTGCAGAGGAACCACTCGATCCGGCGCATCCATTCTGGGGTCATCCTGGAGTGCTCGTGACCCCGCACGTGAGTGCCGTCTCGCATTGCTTTTGGGAACGTGAAGTTGATCTCATGGTTGAGAACATCGGACGGTTCGTGCAGGGTGACCGTCTCAGAAATGTCGTGAACCTCGAGGCTGGGTACTAGCATGGAGAACATCATAAAGGCGGCAGTGGAACGAGGGGCGTCGGATCTTCATATCAAGGCTGGGGATGTCTTCCGCGCGCGAATCGATGGCGAACTCAAGCCGCTCACGAAACAAACGCTGACGCCTGAGCAGACTAAGTCCATTGCGCTCAAGTTGATCCCGTCCGAAGCGGACCGGAAACTCATCGAGCAGATCAAGGACTACGATTGTTCCTGGGGGTCTCCGGGTATCGGACGATTTCGAGTGAACATACTGCGGCAGAGATCGTCGTTCATGATAGTGATGCGTGTCATTCCCTTCGAGGTACCGACCCTCGACAAACTGAATCTTCCAAGGGTTCTGGGAACGATTGCTGAAGCTGAGCGAGGGATGATATTGGTCACGGGTGTGACCGGGAGTGGCAAGAGCTCGACCATGGCGTCGATGATCAACCACATCAACACGGAGATGAACAGGCACATCGTGACTCTCGAGAACCCGATCGAATTTCTTCATAGGGATCTCCAATCGTCAGTTACGCAGCGGGAGGTCGGCGCCGATACCGAGAGCTTCAAGGTAGGACTCAGAGCGGCTTTGCGGCAGGACCCTGATGTGGTCCTGATAGGCGAGATGCGCGATGTCGAGACGGTGGATACGGCGATGAAGGCTGCAGAGACGGGGCATGTATTGATCTCCACATTACACACACCGGACGCAACGACAACCATTGCGCGAAGCATTGCGATGTTCTCGCCCGACGAGCAAGATGTTGCACGTAGCAGATTTGCTGACTCACTCCATGCGGTGATATCCCAGAGACTGTTGCCGAGAGAAGATGAAGAGGGTAGATGTCCCGCTCTCGAGATCATGATCTGCACACCGGCGATTCGAGACTTGATTCGGGACCGGAATCGGGTGGGTGAGATAAAGGACTACATCGCCGATGGGCGAGACCAATATGGAATGCAGACCTTTGACCAGCATCTGATTGACCTCGTGGAGGGAAAGATGGTGACGTTCGAAGCAGCCAAAGCGGCGGCAAGCAACCCGGCTGATTTTGAGCTGAAGCTCAAGACATTCCGGAGGCAGTCGAAAGCAACATCATCCAAGAAGCTCAAGGGTCAGGAGGGGAACGATATGCCAGCGGGGTCCACCGACGGAATGGATGTGGTGTAGACATGGATGTGCGTCCT
>JBDGYW010000370.1:0-6523 GCA_039588935.1 Gemmatimonadota bacterium
CACGGTGGTCCCATTGAGGCGCATATTCCACGACTCCCACAACCTCGTAGACGATGGAATCCCGCTCCTGTCCCATTCCATTCGTTGCCCGCAGTCGTCGTCCCAGCGGACTTTCTCCGGGCCAGGTGCGATGAGCCGCCTCCTCGTCGACGATCACCACCGGGTAGTCACTGTTCTCATCCAGCAGATTGAAATTCCGCCCGGACCGCACTGTTAGCCCCACTGCTTCGAAATACCCCGGTGAGATCGTGCGGAAATATGAATCTCGCCAGGCAGCTTCGTCGGTGATGCGGTTCAAATCAGCGTACCGCACGGTTCGCTCGTAAACACCATTCATTGGAAGCGGGAACACGATACCAGCCGCGATAACGCCCGGCAGCGCAGATGCTTCTCGAAGCAGATCGGTTTCAGTTGCCTCCCGTTCTTCGTCAGGCCTCATCGTCTGCGATACAGTAGCTGTGAGTACTCCCGACGGCTCGAAGCCCAACGGCACCTTCTGGAGTTCCAACATTGTACGGACCATGAGCCCGGCACCGGCCAACAAGCCCACAGACAGCGCCACCTGAGAAACAGCTAGAAACCTGGCAAATCGCTGGTGTCCCTGCACACCTCCCCGTTGGACAAACCGTCGAGTGAGTCCGCCCGCAGTTATCCGGAGTGATGGGGCAAGCCCCGCCAACACGGTTGTGGCAACAACCATCAAGGCGGTGAAAGCCAGAACTCGTACGTCGAGACCAACGTGCTCCACCCAGAGAGAGCTGCTTGTTGGCACCATGGCCGAGACGATCTTGACCATAGCATACGCCAGACCAGTTCCGACACCCGCTCCAAGCATGGATAAGACAGCACATTCGGTGAGGAGCTGCCGGACAATCCGACGGCGCGCGGCGCCGAGCGCGGAACGAACTGCGAGTTCCGGCGCGCGGGTGGTGCCGCGAACCAGAAGCAGGTTTGCGACATTCGCGCAGGCAATCAGGAGCACCAAGCCAACGGCGACCACGAAGGTCTGCAGTGTGGCGCGAATCGGCTCGAGTACCGAGGCCACTAGCGACTCCGCACGGAACCGCATGCCCTGGTCGGCATTCTCGGGCCTAAGACCTTCCAACCGGATCGCGAGGCTCTCCAGTTCAGCATTTGCGGTAGTCACCGTTCTTCCGTCGTCCAGGCGGGCGACGATACGCGCCCACCACTGATCAGGACGCTCCGTGTAATCCCTGGAAGACGTCTGGAAGACGTCCAGTTGGCCTCCGGGATTGAGATCTCGCGGCATCCGGAAATGGAAATCCTCGGGAAGGACACCGTTAACAACTAGAGGCTCTCCCCAGACACGCACCGTGCGTCCAACAACCGAGGGGTCGCCCCCAAAGGCCCGCTGCCATAGTCCGTAGCTCAACAGAGCCGAGCCGTACAACGTCGAGTCGGCCGCTGTGGTTTCTTCCACCATTTCCGGGGTGTACGTGCGTCCTACGACTGCGCGGACGCCCAAAACCTGAAAGAAATTCGCAGACGTGCCGACTGTCTTCACATGAACGGGACGATCCACCTGCGTCAGCGGGCCGACCGTGGGTTCTCCGAATAACGCTACCTCAGCAAAGGCACTCACTTCCCGGCGGATATCCAACATGTCCGGGCCGGACAAAAGTGGAGAGTTGGTCTCGGCACGCGTACGGTCTCCGCGGATGACCACCAGCCTGTCGGCATTCCTGTAGGGGAGAGGCCGCAACAAAGCCCTGTCTACAAGGGTGAAGATAGATGTGGTGGCACCGATGCCGAGAGCCAACGTGATAACCACCAAGAGGGTGTGACCTGGAGCCCGCAGCAATTGATTAACGGCAAACCTCAGATCTTGCTTCACGCTGTCCAAGCCTGTTCCTTGGCGGCTTTCACCGGGATGACCACGAGAGTTCGACGAGGGTGACCGGTATCTTCGTGCGTAATGGGCTTTGAGCGCCGGCACCAGCGTCCGGAACACCTGTCCGCGGTACCAACGCCGGGCCTTACCAGCAGGTTCGCCCCGGTCTATTCGCGAGCAATACCGTTTGTCCAGTTCCGACAGCACCTCGTCTTTGATTTCCCCGGGTAGAATCCGGCTCAAGAGTTGGCGCCAACCGCGCGGTGGTTGCGCTACGCTCATTCTATTCTCCCGTCAACCCGGGATGCGCCCGTGCACCTTCCCAGAGTCGGTCATACTGCGACCGGAGCGACCGGAGTGCTTGCGCCCCCATCGGCGTCAGCGAGAAATAGCGTCTGGGCTTGCCGCCTTCCCCGGCCGGTGGCGCCTCCGAGCGGGCAACTACCCAACCCTTTCCCTCCATTCGCGACAACGTGATGTAGACGGCGGCTAACGAAACCTCTCGGCCGGTAGTGTTCACCAATGTCTCGTATACATCACCGCCCGCCGCTTCTGACCTTTCGCTCGCCAGCGAGAGTAGCACTACCTGTTCGAATTCTCCGGGTTGGTTTCCGCGGACCATGAATGATCTCCTAATTACACACGACTCATCAGACAAAACATTCCGGTGTTTCCACCGGTTTTGAACTCCGCAATATAACTTTGTTAAATCGATGCGCAACGGGGGCAAGACCCACCCGCACCCTTGGAAACGTCCGTCTCGGGACAGCATACTTGGCGGGGGGGGAAAGGAACATCCTGCTGAATGACGGTGAGGGGGCATTTACCGAAAGCGGCCAACCACTCGCGTTGGTTGAGACAGGCAGAGACCTGCGCAGGTATGGCTTAACGACGGAAGGGTTCGCTTCTACGATTGGGTGGTTTACACCAGGGCCTCAGTACTTACCGTCTCTCAGCCGGGTTGGATCGACTTCCCCGTCATAGGAGTATCCGACCTTGACCCAGTATCCTTCGATAGGGCGATCGCTGAGTTCTATGCGTTCGACGTACTTGGCGTTCTTGTAACCATAGAGCCTCGGGATGACGACACGGGCAGGGAATCCGTGTTTGACTGAAAGGCTGGAGCCACCGATACCATAGGCCAGTACGGTGTTCCGTTCGAGAGCAACGTCAATTGGGAGACTCTCGTTGTACTTCCTCCTCAACGTATAGAAGTTCACGTACGCTGCGGCGGGTCTGATTACAGCCCGACTTATGAGCTCGCTCAAGTGCACGCCATTCCACGGCACGTCGAGCACCGACCAGCCTTCCACGCAGTGAAAATCCACCACCGGATTGTGGGAGGGCAGATCCACCAGCTGGTCAAAGGTCACGGTGAACTCGTTCTCAACCAATCCACCCACGCTGAGTTGCCAATTGGCGAGGATGTCCTCCAGTTGTTGAGGATCCACCGTACGCTCACCCCAGTCGATTGTGTCGCATCCGCCCGGCTGGAATCCGATTCCGGCGGCTTCGCAGCTCTGTGAGGTGAATCGCCCGCGCGAGGCGGTCGGGGGGGTGCTGCTGCATGCGGATAAACCGCGACCGGCAAGCGCCAGAACGCAACCCTTGCCCAGCCAAGACACGAGTGAGCGCCTCGTCCAGGTTTTCGAGTGGGGCAGTTGGCTGAATTGTGGTTCTGCCTCGCGCATGTTCATTGCCCTTTCGTCACAACGACGCAAATCAACGGACAATGGTAAATATGTACCGATTTACCTAAATACGCCAGATCATCCGCCCCCAACTGTGGTACCACCTCAAGTGTTAGTTCTACGCTCCTTCCCCTGGCGTGAGGCCCCCGGGAGGGCCGGAAAGTTCATCAACACCGCTCATCCATCCATCATACCGAACCTGCTCACCGAATCACCGCGCCCGCATCTCCCGGAAGCAAAAGCTGGCGGTGCGCCCAGATCGGCGCGATCCCGTTCGTCATGATCCGTTCGTGGAACTCTCGCAGATCGAAACTGGCACCCATCTTCGCCGCGTAGTCGTCCCTCAGAGCCAGCATCCCTCGCTTGCCGAGGAAGTAGCCACCGTACGTGGGATCGTATGTGCCGCGCTCGGCCTCACGCTGGGCGGCGGGAGGGGCGAGATACGCCTCCTCTTCGAAGCAGCGCTGCGCGTCAGCCAGCGACCACTCCCCGGTGTGTATTCGAATGCCGGAAAGCAAGCGGCATATCCGCGTCAACGCGTCGCTCTGCTGCGCAAGGCGGTAGCGCGGGTCGCCGTCGCCGAACCCCTCGTCCACCATGAGCTGTTCGGTGTAGTGCGCCCAACCGTCCTGGCCGGACGAAGGTTGCGGGAAGGGATTGAGACAGATCCAGATGCGACGAACCTTCCCGGGCGTGCGATGCATGTATACTGAATGCAGCCAATGGCCCGGCATCGCCTCATGCACTGCGGTGTTGGCGAGTGTCGCGTAGTTGTACCGCTCGAGCCACGCTTCCTGTTGCTCTGGAGTCCAATCGGCGTTTGCGTCGGTGATGTAGAAGAAACTCTTCACCGGTGTGGGTTCGAGTGGCGGAGATGCGTGCATCGACGCGAACCCCAGGTCGAACGGCTGCGCGGGCGCTACGACAACTCGTTCCCCCTCGGGGACCGCTGCCAGGCCGCGGCTCAAAACAAAGGCGGTCAGCGAGTCGACTACCCGCTGCGTTGCGGCAACCAACTCGCCGCGCCCTGGATGGTCGCGCCGCACGTCCCGCCACACCAACTGGGCATCGCGCTTCGGGTCCAGCCGCGCTGCCGCCTCCCGAAACTCCTCCTGAGTACGTGCCATCTCCCGCTCACCAAGGGCAAGAAGTCCGGCAAGCGGCCGGTCGATCATGTCTTCGGACCGATACCGGCGTGCGATGTTATCGCCCCCGATAGCGTAATCGTCGGACGCCGTAGGGATCACGTCGGTCTCGAGCCACGCGACATACTCGTCGATCATAGGCCGCGCGGCGGTCGCGGCATTGACCAGCGAATCCAAAAGCGGTGTCCCCGCTTCCGACGCGAACGCCACGGGCAAATCGTGCTCGAGCATACCAGACGCGCCACGCATCATCGACGCGCCTCGCTCGGCAAAGACGCGCGGCGGGTTTTCGATGTTCGTGCGTGCGGCGTCAATCAATTGCGGCACCGCCTCCAACTTCGAGATCGCGCGGCGCATTCGTGTCGCCGCCGGAGCGTATTCCATTGTCATCAGGTTGTGCACGCCGTCCGAAAGCGCAGCAGCGTAGAGCATCGGATTGCGACGCCAGTTCTGCAGCGTTTCCTGCTCCAGCAACCAACCGTCGATGATGCCGTCCAGGATGCGCTGGTCCACGCGTTCATCCGGCGTGAGACGCTCGGGGTCAAACGCGCGGAGGCGCGCGCGGTCCGCCTTGAGCGCAGCAATCTCGCGCTCGACAGCATCTGCCGAGAAGTCGTCGAGCAATGCATCGTAGTCGTGGATGCCGTTGCCGGCCGCAATGGACGGATGGCGACGGGCGAACCCGTCGAGATACTCATCGACAAAACGTGAGAACTCGTCGGACTGCGGGGCACACGCCTCTTGAACTGGCAAGAGCATGAGGACAAGAAGGCCGGTGACTGCATGATTAGTACGCATGCTCAAAGCTGTAACGGGTGCCGGCGGGACGCAATTAGTGTCTAGATCCCCTTAGGAACTGGTAGATCTGGGTCCCTCGGTCCGTGGTTGATAGCGGCACCGACTACATCGTCGTCACTCTGTTACCTCGAGGAAGGAACAACGCGCAGCCGGAAACGGCAGGGTGACTTACGATGAGGCGGGCATGTTCGTGTCCTATCTCATCGACAGCTACGGTCTCGACACCATGAAGCAGGCGTTCTGTTCTGTCTCATACGAAGATCCGCGCGAGACAATTTTGCTGAGGTTCGAAGAGGTGTTTGGAATTACACTCCAAGCGGTCGAGGATGCGCGGTTGGCGTTCCTCGACTCGCAGATGTGAAACATCGGTATTGTCAGCTTGAGTCGTTGCCGGAAGATGACAAGAGCCGAGCGCCATTCACACTCCGTCCAGCGATCCCACGACAGGCCAATCGCCATGAAAGATCACAACTGACTCGACATCGAGGTCATCCTTGCGCAGTACTATCAGGCTATTCGGCCCCGCAGCAAGTAGCCTTTCTTTCGGCTGCAGTTCGATCCATCCGACAGGTGAAAAGCCAGCTCCCATTAAGATCCAACGGCTGATTTCTTCGGTCGGATGAAGGTAGTCCTCCACCCAAAGAGCACCATCGCTCCCGACGACGATCGATTTATATGCTGGCAAGAACTCTGGCGGTTGAATGGCCTCCCTGGCCCTGGCCAATGCCTCGTCAGCTCTTTGTTGCATGGCGGCCGCGGCGCTCCCACCAAACGACGCAGCCATCTGGTCCATCATCTGTTCCTGCTGCACCACCATTTGCTCTTCCCAAACGCGCCACCCTGCCTCAATGTCGAGTTCGGTCACTCCTTCTGGACCGCGCTCCAAACTGAGCCTGGGCCGAGCCGTGCCGGACGAGTCAAACCGAACAAGGACGATCGATTCGTTTTCGCCCACGAGAAGCTCGTCGCCGACGATTCGTGACAACACTGATGTGTCGAACAAGTAACGCTGGAATCCGCCTTCGGCGGTATACTCA
>JBDGYW010000371.1:0-6506 GCA_039588935.1 Gemmatimonadota bacterium
TTGTCTTCCCAGTCAGGCTGCATGAGGGTGAGACGGTGTGGGGTGTCGCGTTGGGATGGTGTGTCGAGGCCAGCGATGTCTTGGTAAGGTTCGCTGCGGCTACCCCAGGCTGCGTGTGCGGTGATGCGAGACTTGAGGTTGGGGAGGTAGTCGTCGGCGACCGTGAACATCTGGAAGTCCACCATACGGCTACCGATCCAGTTGTAGGGGTTCATGTCCATACCACTACGTTTGCGGACGTGGTGGTCTTGGATGGTACGGTGGGCGAACTGGCGGTCGAAGGTTTTGCCGTCATCGGTGACGTAGTCGGTGACTTGCGCCCAGCGGTTGTTGACGAGGATTATGTCATAGACGCGGGGGGCGATAGCGTGATAGGCTAGGAGGTTCTGGGCGACGGTGCATTCGGTGAGCGGGACGCCGTTCTTGCCCCAGCAGAAGTCGGGTAGGGGTTTGTAGAGTTGTTTGAAGATTTTGAGGCATAGATTGGGGCGATGGTATAGTTGAGCAAGTATGTCAACTACCTCTGGGTGGCGCACGATGAAGCTGAAGACGCCGTCCTCTGTACGACCGTCGAGGCGTGATGGGGTCAGGAGACGTGGGTCAAGGGACAGCATTTAATACCTCTAGCCAGCGGGGGGCAAGGGTTTCCCACGTCCAGTGGGCGGCGACGGCTTCGGCACTCATGTGGCCTAGGGCTTTGAGATCACAGGTCAGGACAGCCTCTCGCATCTCATCGAAGGTGTCTACGATGACAACGCCTGCGCCTGTGGCTTGGAGATCGCGCGCGATGCCTACGTCGAAGGATATGATAGCACGGCCTACTGCAGCGGCTTCTAGGAGCGGGAAGCAGAAGCCTTCGTACGTCGAGCCACAGACGAGCACGTCGATGTAGGCGTAGTAGTCTTGGGCGATGGCGGGGAGGGTGTATAGGCCAGTTTGCCTGCCGAGGTGCATGTCAGACAGGCTAGGGAAGAAGGTGACGTTTGGGACGTCTTGGAAAGTGGCAGCGACTTGTGGATAACGTTTGCGTGGGTTCTTGTAGCGGCCTGACCAGCCGACGACGATTTTGCCTGCGAGTGGTGGCGGGGCAGGAGAGAAGTGGGATTGGTTGATGCCCCAAGGGAGTAAGAGGCAGTCGGTAATGCCTTTGGAGTGAGCTAGGTGTAAGGTTGGCGTGCAGGCGACGAGCATACAGGCAGACCGCCGTGCCCACGCCAGTTCAAGCCGTTCCCACGCAACCCTGACCATGTTGTGGGTATGAGGTGAGGACTGGTTTGGACCTGGGACGGCGAAGACGACGTCGAAGTTGGACCAGTCGAGAGGGAGATAGGTAGTGGTAGTGGTGTAGTATGGGCTGATGGCGGCGGCGAGTTGGGAGGAATGGTATTCGAGGAAGTCAGCCCAAGAGAGCCAGATCGCCAGGGATTTCATGGGCGTGGGACGTATTCGATGATGGAAGCATCTTGGAAGACAGTGCCAGTTTGGATGTAGTTATGGCGGTTGAGCAGGTCGACGCACTTGTGGTAAGTAGGCTTGCGTTTGTACTCGACGAAGAGGCAGGGACGCTCACGGGAGAGGGTTTCTTCAGCACCTTGGAGAGCTTCGAGTTCGTGCTGCTCGACGTCGATCTTGATGAAGTTAATATGTTTCACGTCGGCGAGAAGAGTGTCGAGAGTGGTGACGGCGACGTCATCGCCTGGGACGAGGCGGTTAGTAGCAGCACCATAGCGTTCGTCCCAGGATTTGAGCGAGGCGCGACCTTCACGGTTGCTGATAGCACATTCGTGGTAGGTGATGCGGCGGTGAAGGTTGTTGAGGGAGAGGTTTTCTTTTTGATGTTGGATGGAGTTGGGGTCAGGTTCGACGCTGATGACGTGCTTGGGTTCGCAGAAGGCGGCGAAGAAGAGGGTGTGGTTGCCGAGGTAGCTGCCGACGTCGACGAACACACGACCCTTGTAGTGCCAGTAGATGTATTCGAGCAGGCGGTTCTCGTAGAAGCGGTGCTTCTTGAGCCAGACACGCTGGATGAATTCGAGTTCGTTCTTGACGATGACGTTTGCGCTACCAGCACGGGATGTGATCTCGACGATTTGGTCAGGCATCAGGCTCCTTGTGAATGACGTAAATGTGTTTGTCGTGGATGACGGTGAGATCGGCGGTGAGCGTGAAGGCGTAGTCGATGAATTCCTTGCGGTTGAAGACCCACGCACAGACGTCGGTGTTGGTGGAACGGGTGGGGTGAGGGGATAGGGGACGCCAAGCTAGGATGGCGACGGATTGGGCGCATACCCTTACCATCTCGGATAGGGCGGCTTTCCAGTCGGGGACGTGTTCGAGCAGGTGGCGGGCAAATACGACATCCCAGGATGAAGTTGGCTCTGGGAGTTGGGTAGCACTTGCGATGCGGAAGTCAGCTGCCAAGTAGCGTGATTGACAGATGGATTGGAAGGTGGTGGTGAGGTCATAGCCACGGTAGGTTGTGGTGAGGTGGCGGATGGCTGCGTAAGCGTGGCCTGTACCGTAGCCGACTTCCAGGATGCGTTGGGCAGGTTGGATGAAGGAGGCGAGCCACTTGTACTGGGGATGGGTGGATGGGTGTCCCCAGTGCGGGTTATGGCCTATGTTGCGATCCCACCAGGTTACTTGCACGTTTCCCAATTTGCTCCTGTGCGGTGCCAGTTGTAGCGGTCGGGTGGAGGCCATACGTCACGGTGCCCGTGGGTAGAGCCGACTTCGTAGCCCCAAGGGTCTTCGTCCAGGTCGGGTTCGCCCCAGAGGTGGATGGCGCGGATGTCACGGCAGTAACCGACTTTGTAGCCCTGTTCTGCCAGGCGTTTGCCGATCCAGCGTTCTTCGTTGTTGCGGGATGGGTTGCGGGTTTTCTTCCATCCGCCTACTTTGCGTACGAGATCGGTGTGCATCAAGCGTAGGACTGCACCAGCGTAGGCACGGGTTATGATCTCGGTGGGGGAGGATAACCACTTGGACAAATTATCTCCGACCAGATAATGGGGAAGCAGGCTGAGAGCCGCGTAATCGTCGTGACAACGTAAGAGTTTGGAGGCCAAAGAGAGCCAATCCTGCCCCCCAATCGGGCCCTGTGGTACAATGTCGTTATCGGTACTGACATAGATGTCGGATTGGACGTGCTTGAGAAGTATGTTGTGACCATTATGAACTCCTGTATTAGTATCTAAATGCAATAGTAAGTCGATCAGGTTCTCAGACTGTAACTGGATCAGCAAATCACAGGTTTGGACGTCGGAACCATTGTCAAGCACGATCAAGCGATGCGGCGATGTAGTACGTGCTTTCAGTTCCCGTATCGACACTTCTGTGATACGCGGGCGGTTGTAGACTAGCATGCAGATGTCGGTAGGTATGCGTGGTGTAATCATCGCTATCTCACGTATTGGATGTAGAGACAGGCATGGATGAGGTGGACTTGATAGAACTGCGTCAGCTTACGGAAGTAGGCCCAGTCGTCGCCATAAGGATTGCCAACCCACCGTTTGGCTGCACTATATCCTGTCTCATAGCCTAGCCATTCATCCACACCGTCAGCGATCTGCAGGTGATCCTTCCACGGCGGCATAGGGCCAACCTTCTCCCAGCACTCACGGTGGAACACGAACATACCCGTGCCGACTTTGCCTGATGGGAAGTGGGTGTGGGCACCGTCGCAGTTCAGGGGCGGCATCCAGGGTTTGCGAATTTTAGTCCAGGCGGGGCAGATGGGCGTGCCCTTTTGCTTGCCCTCTTGGATTTTGTGCATACCGTGGTAGACGACGCCGAGCACCCATAGGCGCACGTCGGGTTCTTGGGCTGCGTTGTAGGCGATGGTAGCGGCGTACTCGGTGTCGAAGGCATCGTCGGAATCTAGCCAGGTGATGAAGTCACCTGTCGCGGCTTGCATACCGATGTTGCGGGCGATGACGCGGCCTACGTGGAGGGTGTGGACGTAGGTGAGGTTGGGGTAAGCGAGGGCTTCGACGATAAGTTTAGTTTCGTCTTTGGAGCCGTCGTCTACTATGATGTGCTCGAAGTCACGGTAGGACTGGTTATAGATGGACGTGATGCAGCGTTGCAACCTGCCATCGGCTCGGTTATAGGTGGGCGTGATGATGGAGAGTTTCACATCGGCCTCCCGTCAAAGCAGTGGAAGATGGGTTCGATATAGCGGCGGAAGATGTGGTCGGGGCTGCGGGTCTTGCGGATGCGGGACTGCTGGGAGAGGATAATGTTGTGGTCGAGTTCGTAGATGACGCGCAGGGCTATGTCGTGGAAGTAGGCGTCGATGTTGCCGTAAGTTACATTGGTAGCGCCATCCATATTCTTGACATCTCTGGTAATGTCTATGTTGGATGAGAATTTGTAGTAGGCGGCTGCGTGCCCGTAGACCGAGCGGATGGGGGTGAAGTCATGGTTGAGGACGAGCATTGCGCCACATAAGGCAGCTTCCTGGGCGATGAGGCTGTAGGTCTCGGATCGGGATGGGAGTACGAACACGTTGCAGAGTAGCATCAGGTCACGCACGACTTCGCGTGGCGCACGGACGTGAAGGCTGGCATCGTATTGGGATGTGAAGGTGATGTCGACTTCGTTTAAGCCTAATTCTGCACATAGGCCGGTCAGGTATTCGCGATATGTGACCTTATCGCCACCAGTGGAGTGGAAATCGACGATGATAGCGCGCACAGTGCGGTTGAGGCGCTTTATGGCAGCAGCGGTGCGGAGTACGTGTTCGACTTGCTTGCCACGGTCTAGGCGTATGGGGTAGACGAGGATGGCGTCGGCACTCAACAGTTGCTTCTCTCGTACCAGTTGGGTTGTGATGGGTTGGAAGCCTAGGTAGGAGCAGACGTCGGTTGGGTGCGGTACGACGCACACGTCGTCTAACTCGCAGTGGAAGTTGCGTGCGACACGGGGCACGTCGTAGTCGTTGGGGAAGACGGTTTTGGAGTTGGGGAAGTGGGACTGGACTGGGGCGAGGCGTGCGTCGGTCGTATTCCATACGGGAGAGGCTGAGGCTGAGTGCACCCAGTTGAGCCAGGTAGTGGATGGATGCGCGACGGCGTAACGACGTGCGGCGAAGTTGAGCCAGAGTTCGGCTGATTGGTAGATCAGGTCGTGGGTAAGGATGACGTCGACGTCGGATAGGGTGTCGGTGAGGGCATTGTGTAATCTCTCTACATCATCCTCCCACTTATCACGGAACTTTACGACGTTGTCCTTGTCTACGCGCGGTATGGTGCGCAGTTCTGCAAGTTCCCAGTTGCGCTCTGGTCTGAACCCTTCCTCTACAATGCCGATGGGCGCGTAACCTGCGCGGTGCAGCATTCCCAGTTGCTCTTCCGCGATGATGTTGAGCGAATAGGCGGGGTCTGGAGACCCGAAATCGGTCAGTATTGCGACGGTTTTCACGTGCGTACACCTTTCCCTTCCTTTTGTGTTTGCTACGGCTGCGTATACCCCATGATCTTGACACTGTGATTGCCTATGGCGGATGAGGTAAGTGTGATGGCGGTGTTGGTGGGCCAGCGTATGGGGGTCTGGAACTGACCCGACCAACCGCCCTGGGCTGCGAGATAGACGGGTGGTACGATGATGACGGCACCTGATTCGAGGAAGAGGTCCATTAAGGTATCGGTAGTGAAGAGGATGTCGGTGACGTAGAGGGCGAGGCCAACGCCTGGGGCGGGGACGATGACGGTGTCGGTCTGAGCGGCGTTGAAGTTTCCCCACGCATACCAAGCGTCCGTGTGCTGCTCGCGCATGATCTTGACCCAGCCGCCTTCGGTTACTTCTACGACGTGGACGCGCTCACCTGGCGTCCGCCCCGCTATCATTCTTGACTCGTGTCCTGGCATTGGTGACTCCTATCCTGGGTACTCGTGTATACCGACGAAGAAGTTGACGGTAGATGTATTCGCGCCAACCACCCACGCACGTACCCACGCTTTAGTGCCGTCGTCGCAACGACGTATGTTGAAAGTAACAATAGTCTGCTGGCCTTGAACAGACTGAGGTTGGAAAACGAACTCAGTGTAATCACCCGCTGCAAGGGCTGCAGCACCCGACGTACCTAGTGCGATTTGGATGAAGTGGACGCTGTTGGCATTTTCGACTGCGGTTATCATCACGCGGTGAAAGTCGTATTTGGCTTGTGCAGCATCAGCTGGGGTATCGGATGAACCGAGGACTTGCAACCACGTTCCCCACGTATCATTGCCTGCATCGGCTTGGAATGATGCGCTTGTGGTGCCAATACGGTCAGCGACGTGCGTCTCACCTGACGGTGCACCAGCTGCGCCAAACCAACGTTCATAGTGATGCAAGTGACGTTCGATTTCGTGCACACGGTAGGCGAGAGAGTCTTCTGTGCCTAGCAAGCCTGTCGTGACGACGGTATCGGAGTCGCAGAGAGAATAGCCGTCATCGGTGACTTCTATCACTCTGGGCTGCTCGTCTGGCCCACGCCCCGTCATTATGACGCGGTTGCCTAC
>JBDGYW010000372.1:0-6501 GCA_039588935.1 Gemmatimonadota bacterium
AGGGTCGCCGCCGCGAATGCGTAGGTAGCCGGGTCCCAGCTCTCGACGCCAAAGAGAAATCGGGACAAGGCCCGGCTGATCCAGAGTGCGGCCAAAAGACCCGCGCCGATTCCGATACAACCGGCCATCAGAGTTCTGCCGAGCGACAGCTTTATCAACTCGAAACCCTGTGCGCCCATCGCCAGTCTGATTCCCAACTCACGCATCCGCAGCGCCACACTGCGTGCGGTAACGCCGAACACACCTGCCCCAGCCAGTACGGTC
Organism: Gemmatimonadota bacterium; assembly: GCA_039588935.1. Lineage (GTDB taxonomy): Bacteria > Gemmatimonadota > Gemmatimonadetes > Gemmatimonadales > GWC2-71-9 > JBDGYW01. The sequence goes on from JBDGYW010000372.1 coordinate 265, forward strand.
GCACTCACACCGAACACGATCATCAGAACGGTCCTGAACCTCTCGTTGCTGGCTGAACGCAAGATCAGCGATTCGAGTGTGCTCACGCGGGTTACGGGAGCATCCGCATCGACGACCCAGACTGCTTCCCGCAACTGGTCTTGTACCCAGTCAGGATCGAGTTCCGTGCGCACGGCGAATGTGATGTTCGGTCGTGGTTCCAATGCGAATGGCACGTACATGGTGGGGAGATACTCGGAATCCATGGACTCCTGGCGCACGTCCCCGACTATCCCCACCACCGTGAGAGTATCTCCGAAGAGAACCCGGGCCCCCAAAGGCGATTCTCCCGGCCAGAAGCGACGCGCCATCGTCTCGCTCACTACGGCAATCGACGCCAGTTCCGCCCGATCGTCCTCCGTTATCGTGCGCCCTGACAGGAGTGGGATTCCCATGGTCTCATGGAAACCTGGGAGTACCATCTTCGGGCTCGTGTGTCGACTCCCGCCTTCCGGTTCCGCCTGCCCCTCGATGCCGAACGAGACGAGGCTCGGATATCCAAGGAACGGCAGGGACGTGGTGCCGCTGACCGCAGTCACTCCCGGAATTGCCGCGAGCCCCGCACCCATTTGATTGAAAACACTGGCCCGTGATTCAGGGTCAGAGTACCGTCCGACTGGCAAGCGTACCGAAATCTGAGCAAGTCGCGCCGAGTCGAACCCGGGGTCCACCGCAAGAAGGCTGGCGAAGCTCCGTCCCAGCAGTCCGGCTGACACCAGCAGCAGGACAGTCAGCCCGATCTCGCCTGCCACCACGCCAAGCGGCAATATGGATCCCCGGGTTTTCCCGTTTCCACGGCTGACCTGAAGGGTGTGCTGGATCTTCCCTCTCCAGACACTCCAAGATGGTGCCAGGCCGAACACGAGACCCGAGGTTATGCCGATGCACGCGCCAAACAGAAGCAGCGGACCGTTCACGGCAACGAATTCCAGCCTCGGAATCGGCGGTGCAAGGCCAATCAACAAACGCGTTCCGGCCACCGCCAAAGCGCCACCAACAACACTTCCCGAGATCCCAAGCAAGACACTCTCCGTGAGGAGTTGCCGGGTGACCCGACCGCGACCGGCCCCGACCGCCATTCGTGTAGCGATTTCGTGGCGGCGTCCGGAGAATTCCCCAACGAGCAGCACCGCAACGTTGCCGCAGGCTATCAAGAGCAACACCAGCGCGGCAGACAAAAGCAACCACAGCGGACGTCTCAGTCCGGCGTCTTCCAGTTCGTCCCTGAATGCAAGACGCGCTCCCATCTCCTCCGGGCCCCGATCCCCTCGCAAGAGCATCTCCGTCTCAACCCGCGCGCTAGCGAGCGACACGCCGCTTTTTAGTCGGGCGACGGCGTCATAACTGTGGTCGTTTACCCTCAGGCGCGCATTGTTGGCTCCAACGGGAATCCATACCGGGTATTCGCCGGAGCCACCGAAGATCCCGAGGCCGCGCACACGAAGTTCCGGAGGCAGTATTCCGATTACTGTGAACGGTGTGTTGTTCAGCGAGATCGATCGGCCCAAAAGATCGGGGTCTTCGCCGAAACGGTCACGCCACGCTGCAAAACTGATCAACGCGACACGCTGAGCGTCTCGACCGTCCTCCCCGGGGAGGAAGCTTCTCCCCAGAATCGGATTCACGCCAAGGACTGATAGCAGCGAAGACGCCGCCGTCCCAACTGCGACCCGCTCGGGAGCACCCCGTCCGGTCAGCGTCATCACAGTAGATCCATACATTGCGACGTCCCGGAACATCGTCTGACTGTCACGCCAGCGCTCGTAGTCCGGCCAGGACAGGTAGATCTGGTCCCAACCGGATGCCAACTGCGGGTTGTCGAGCCAATCCGGAAAGGTCTCCCACACCTGGACCAACTGGCCGGGATCCTCATAGGGGAGCGGGCGGAGCAGCACAGCCTCTACGACACTGAAGATTGCGGTGGACGCGCCGATGCCGAGGCCAAGTGTGCCGACCGAGATAGCCGCGAAGAGAGGCTTTCTTCGTAGTGTGCGGATGCCGAAGCGGATGTCTCTCAGAAAGTCCCCAATAGCCGCTCCGACGAATGCGGGTCGTCGGAGAATTCCCGCTCTGGCTCCGGCAGACTTCGGACGCATGCGCAGCCGGTCGAATGTTGTGAGGAAGACCGCTCGCAGGATCTCCTGCCGTCGCCAGCGGTTCGCAGTCGCCCTGCCCTCGGCCGCCATTTTCTGGCGATATCCTTCCTCCAGTTCGCTCAGCAGGACGCCGGCGTCCACTTTCCCCAAACCCAACCGCAGGAGTGCGCGCACGATCCGGTTCATCGTGGGCTCTCCAGTTCCGTTTGAAATCCGTCCCAGAGATTCATCAGCGCGGCACGCATCTCCCGAAGCCTCTCCATTCCCGCCGGCGTCAGGTCGAAGTAGCGTCGGACTCGTCCCTTTTCCTCTGACTGATCATCCACGTGGGACCGAAGAAGTCCCTTTTCCTCCAGGCGCCGCATGGCAATAAATACGGCAGATTGCGCGACCTGGCGGCCTGTTCGATCCTCGATCTCCTGCACCACGGAAACCGAATAGGCGTCTCCCTTGAGGCGTAACGTGGCTATCAGAGCCTGGTGTTCGAGATCGCCGAGTGCGGTTCTGGTCATCTAGTCCACCCATTTTGAGCAGTTCACTATAGTTGCTAGTGTGTTGGACGCTTGAATGGGTGAAAGGGTTGCAGTGGGACCTTTGAGGGTGTGGGATAGTTGCTAGAGAAGCGAGGGGGCTCCGCGCTCGCTGAGTTTCCTATCGTCGCACCCCGTGCTAAGGCATTCCCACGATCCGAGTCAAGCAGGCACGTCAACTCGTCGTGCGCACGTGGGGAGCGCTTCTTCGGATGAAGAGAATTCGTCTGATATACCCTCAGCACACTCAATCGGATCGCAACAGGTGTGACACACCCGCTTGAAGGCTCGGAAGCCCAGCAACTCCACATCGGGAGTGAGGAATCCCTCCTTCACCGGTTCGTTCCGAAGCAGGTCTGTGCTCAGATACTTCTTGTTGTCGTCCGCGAACACGGTCACCACCACCGCGTCGGGGCCGAGTCGGTTTGAAACCTCCAACGCTCCTACGAAGTTGGCACCAGATGAAATGCCAACGCCGAGCCCCAGTTTGTTCGCCAGCATCTGCGCCATGAGTATGGCATCTCCGTCGTCGGCAGATACGACCTCGTCCAGTACGTCCAAATCGACTATGGCGGGGATGAAGTCGTCTGAGATCCCCTGGATCCGATGTTTGCCGACCTTGCAACCCGTGGAGAGTGTGGGCGAGTTGGCGGGTTCCAGCGGGTGGAGCCTCACCGCCGGATCACGTTCACGAAGGAAACGCCCGGTACCCATCACGGTGCCACCTGTGCCCACCCCAGCGACAAATGCGTCCGGAACGAGTCCGCGGAACTTCAGTTGCCACCAGATCTCCGGACCTGTTGTCAGCGCATGTGCGTCAACATTATCAGCATTCGAGAACTGACGGGGCAGGAACGAACAGTCCGACTTGGTGGCCATCTCCTCCACACGCTCGATACAGTGAAGGAACCCACCCTCCTCTTTCGTCACGAGGACAATCTCGGCTCCCAGGCTGCGGATGAGGTTCATTCGCTCCGCACTCATCCAGTCGGGCATGAAGATCGTGACGGGGTGGCCCATTGCCCGACCCGCAGCCGCTATGGATATGCCAGTATTGCCACTCGTTGCCTCATATATGTGATGCAACGGCTCCAGGGCACCCGACGCGTAGCCTTCCTGTATGATGTAGAGGGCCATGCGATCCTTGATGCTGCCGGTCATGTTGAGGTGCTCTGCCTTTGCATAGATAACCCTGGGTTCCCCGCGATACTTCAGATCGATCGCAAGCAGTGGCGTGTTTCCAACGAGGCATTTCAGTCCGCGTATCCGACGATCAATATCCGTGCTTATCAAAGTGAATCCTCCTGAGAAGCGCTTGTTACGTGAACGAACTTACCACGACTCCATCTCGGTACACCATGCCGATTTTTTCAGATTCGCAGTGGGTTCCGATTACGGCGTACTTACCAGATCATGGTGGGTATGATACCCTATCCAACCGCGGCATTGTTGATGCCGTTTGCCGTTTTCGCCCTCAGCTGGAGGAGCGTATGCGTCCTCACGACAGCAGCCTCGCCTTTCACGCATGGGCAGTAATCCTCCTGGTGGTATCCACGAGCTGCTCTCGTGGGAGTGACACCTCCGGCGTGATTGTACGTGACACTGCCGGCGTGACGATCGTGGAAAGCCACGAAGGGGTGTGGAGTGAAGGTGAGGGCTGGTAGCTGTGTGAAGAGCCGATACACGGAAGACGCACCGGAGGAGTATTCGCTGTTTGAGGTGGCTACCGCCCCGCATCATGCGCTAACCTTCCTGTCGATATTCTCCTCACCCGACGCCAACAACAGGAACGAGTCATGTCACGCACACCTCTTCTAGTCAGCGTCGCTTTGTTGATCGCGACGACTCCTCTTCTGGCCCAATCGACCGCTCCGTATCGCCCACTCGGCACCCTGCGCCAGCAGGCACAACTGCAACAACTCTGGCTGGAGCAGCGACTCGAGACTGTGCTGCCGGAGCTCATGCGCGAGCAGGGCATCGAGATGTGGGTCGTATCCATGCGGGAGTACAACGAGGACCCCGTGTTCCCAGCCCTCGTATCAGCCACGACCTTTGCCGCCCGGCGCCGCACGATCTACATCTTCCACGACCGTGGCCCCGGTGATGGAGTAGATCGAATTGCCCTTGGCGGCTCCTCGCAGGGCGGTCTATATGAAGCCCTGAGAGGAACGTTGGTGACCGAGGACGGCCGCCGCGAGGAGTTGACCGGCGACAACCAGTGGAACGCGTTGGCGACCTTGGTGCGAGAGCGGAATCCCCGCAACATCGCCGTCAACATGTCCAACGTCCACGCGTTTTCCGACGGTCTTACGGCGGCGGAGTGGGAGCAAATGCGGGAGGCACTCGGACCCGATCTCGCGAACCGAGTCGTCCGCGCCGAGTTGCTGCCCCTCAACCTGCTGTACCTGCGCGTACCCGGCATGTTTCCTGTGTTCAGGCAAATGCAGGAACTCGTGTGGGACCTCATCTCGACGGCGTTCTCTAATGAAGTGATAATGCCCGGTGTCACCACGACCGACGATGTCGTGTGGTGGATGCGCCAGCGCATCAACGACATGGGGCTCCAGACATGGTTCCACCCATCGGTCGACGTGCAACGGCAGGGTGGCGTGGACTCGGAAGGGTCCACCATTATCCACCGCGGTGACGTGCTGCACTGTGACGTCGGCATCACTGCCTTGGGTCTGAACACCGACACTCAGCACCTTGGCTACGTGCTCCGCGACTACGAGACCGACGTCCCCGAAGGCCTCAAGGCGGCTATGCGAAACGGCAACCGGTTGCAGGACATCCTCCTCGCCGAAATGTTGCCGGGTCGCACCGGCACCGAGGCACTGCTCGCGGCGCTCGCGCAGATGCGGGAGGCCGGGATCAACGGCACCATCTACACGCATCCGGTCGGCGACAACGGCCATGCGGCGGGGCCTCTGATCGGGCGCTGGGACAACCAGGCTGGCGTGCCTGGCCGGGGTGACGTGCCCCTCCGAGGGCCGAGTTGGTACGCGATCGAGTTGCAGGCCACAACGCCGGTGCCCGAGTGGAGTGATCAACCCGTCCGCATGGCGATGGAAGAGGACGCCGAACTCACTACCGACGGCACGATGCACTGGATTCTGGCTCGTCAGACGGAGTTTCATTTGGTTAGGTAAGCGGGCGGCAGTCGGCCGTATGCCGATCGTTGCCCATCCCCTGGACGTCAACAAGCTCGGGGCTGAATCAGCCTCGAGCTCGTCCCCTGCTCCCTGCCAACACCCTGGCCCTATTCTGATCTCAATGCCCCCATCGGATCGGTCCTGGCGGCCCGACGTGCGGGAAGGAATCCCGCGACCGCGGACACGGAGAGAAGCACCACCGTCACGGATAAGAAGGTAAAGACGTCAGTGGGCTCTACCCCGTACAAAAGAGACTCGATGAGGCGGGCGACCGCAAAGGACCCGACGGCTCCGATGGCCACCCCCACCAAGGCCAGCGTCATGGTCCTGGTCACAACGCGCCCAAGTACCTGCCCACCTGTTTCGCCTAGAGCCATCCGTATGCCTATCTCTGGAATCCGCTGGCTCACCGAGTAGGAG
>JBDGYW010000373.1:0-8824 GCA_039588935.1 Gemmatimonadota bacterium
CAGATGGTAAGGAGTGACGTGCGATGCAGTCTGTGATTGGCATGGCTCACAAGCGGTACACTTGGATTGCTTTGCCGTACTTTGCGGCATACCTGGTGTACCTGTTCTTGCATTCCGAATCGGAGCTTTTTCACTGGGCGACGCTGGTGGCTGTGCCGCTCGTTCTTGTCCTGCTGCTGCAAGGTGGGAGACCCCGCAGCTTTTCCACGACTCCTGCCTCATTCGGATTGAAGAGAGTCCGTCTAGGGCACGGTGTTGTGTTGGCTGTTGCGCTCTCGCTTGCAGCATGCGCTTTCCAGTTGTCGGCGTCGCGATATTCGGATGATATCTGGGCAATCATCCGCTCGGGACAGGTCTTCTACCTGCTGCCGCTGGCATTTCTGTTATTGATGCTGACAGCAGGATTCACTGAGGAGTTCTTCTTCAGAGGTTTTCTACAGACACGGCTCGAGCTTCTACTTGGATCCAAGTGGCTGGCACTCGTCGCCGCGTCGTTGTGTTTTGGCCTATACCATCTTCCCTACGCGTATCTCAACCCCAACTGGCCGTCTGCCGGCGACGGTGGTTCCAGCCTGATGAGGAGTGTTGGAGCGATCGAGCTGTCATCCGACCAGGGCATCCGCGGCACACGGACCTATTGGGAAGGGAGAGCCCCCCGTGCATTGACGGGTGGTGATCTTGTCGCGGCCCAACACGCGGCCTATGAAGCGTATGCCCGGCTGTTGAGACTTCGAGATGACGCTGGCGCGGCGGACTACTTCGAAGGCCGCGCGGACTCACTTCGGGCCTGGTACAACCGAGATTGGTGGGACCGCGACCCCGAAAGGTTCTACACGTCCGTCATAGAGGGGGAAGAGTTCGAAACGACGTTCATTCCCCTGCTGCAAATACTACCACTCTATTTTGGAATAGTGGATTCGGGCCCTCGCCGGGAGCGGTTCATCGACAACCTCCAGGCCGGATCACTTGTAGAGGTGAACATCTACCTCGCTGAGGCATACTACCGCCACGGTCGGCACGAAGAGGGATTCAGGCGTCTGATGACGCAGATGGATCCCAATCTCGAGCGCCGGGAGTATCCTGAGAATCCGTTCACGGCTGTCGGAACGATTGTGCGTTCCCTCATGGGGGTAGATCCCAAGGCCTCAAGCAAGGTAGTAGAGACCGTACCGAGGCTGCCGAAAGACGTGTCCTGGGTCCGGGTCGAACACGTGCCGATTCTGGCCAACGAGATTTCGGTCTGCCACGAGGGTTTGACAGAAACGCAGATCGAGAACGAATCGGGTGCTACCATTCAGTGGCGGGCGGTGCTTCCTAGCGCTTATGATGTCTTGGTGGTTGATGGCAGGAGTACCGAGTCAACGGTTCGCTATACCGAGGGTGGCTCGCCCGAGAGCTATGTGGAGTTGGAAGTCGGGGTGGGAGAGAAGAAGACGGTAGGCATTATCGAACTATAAGGAATGTCTAATGATCCGAACAACAATCTTCGTGCTTTTAATGGTTATTTGGGCCGGCGGCCTCTTGGCACAGGGACGCGATCAGGTGGCACGCTCCGAGAGCGGGATGGTTGTGGCAGCCCATCCATTGGCTTCTGTGGCTGGCCTCCGCATCCTCGAGCAGGGTGGCAATGCGGCAGATGCTGCTGTTGCCGCAGGCTTTGCGGTCTCAGTTGTGCGTCCATCGATGAACTCGATCGGCGGGCGTAATCAGATCCTGATTCGAAATGCTGATGGCGAGGTGTTTGGGATTGACGGTACCACGCAGGTGCCGGAGGGATATGACATTTCCACGGCGCCACGCGCTTCGTACGGTTATGCGACGGTAGGTGTGCCTGGCGCCTTGGCCGGGTTGATGAGATTGCATAGCGAACATGGCACGTTGCCCCTCGAGACGTTGATGGCCCCAGCTATCGAGTATGCCGAGAACGGATTCCGGCTCTTGTCAGGCCAGGCGTTGTTTCATCGAATGACGGCTGAGCAGCTCGCGGAAACGGAGGGCGCGCGCACTGCCTATCTAAAGCCAGACCTTTCTCCGTACCGAGCCGGTGACTTGCTACGGCAGCCGGTGCTTGCCCGCACGCTGCGATCGATATCTCAAGGCGGGGCGGACGCGTTCTATCAGGGAGAGATTGCCGCGGCCATGGCTGCGGATATGGCCGCAAACGGCGGGTTCCTCACTCTGCGATCGCTCAACGATTACAGGGCGGAGGATTCACGAATAGTACGCGGTAGTTACCGCGGGTATGAACTGGTGGCGCTGGACATACCGGCCTCAGGTGCGATCGCGATCCAGGCTCTCCACATCATGGAGAACTTCAGCAGAGCGGAATTCTCAACTGAGGAGTGGGCCGTAATCGTGGCCCATTCCATCGGATTGGCTGTCCCCGATCTCGGCAGGCTGGGGTCCGACAGTGCCGCAATCCGAGCAACCTCGAAAGAGTGGGCAGAAAGCCAGGCAGAACACATCCAGATCGGAGCAGCGGTCGGCTCCGGGGCTGCGCCATCTTCACAGACTGTGCAGCTTCACGAGGACAATCCTAGCTACACGACCCACCTGAGCGTGGCCGACAGCGCCGGTATGGTTGTGTCGTTCACTCAGACCATCGGTCCGGCCATGGGCTCGCGGGTGGTCACACCTGGGCTCGGGTTCCTCTACGCGGTGACGCTTGGCGGGTATCTGAGTGGAGAGATGCAGCCGGGTGAACGCGCGCGATCCGGCATCACGCCACTTCTGGTATTGCGTGATGGGGAGCCGGTCTTGGTATTAGGAGCCGCTGGCGGGTTACGAATCATCTCGGCGGTCGTTCAAGCGGTCACACGGGTCGTGGACGATGAAATGTCGTTCGCTGAGGCGCTGGCAGCCCCGAGGGTTCATCCCGAATTCGACTCGACTTTCACCTTTTCGGGTATGTCGATGCAGACGTCGGGGCCGATGGGGTGGACGGAGCGGCAGATTGAGGAGATTCGCGCGATGGGATTCGACGTGTCCCCATCGGGCAGGGTGGGAGGCTTTGGGCGAGTCCACGGGATTCGCTTTCTCCCGGAGATGGGGTTGTGGGAAGGCGTTGCCGATCCCGGTGGAGAAGGGACTGCCCTGGGCCGAGCTGCGCAGCGACGGCGTTGACCTGAATATGTTGAAAAGCTGGAGTGTCGATTGATGGAGTGGGTGATCATCGCTGCTGTCCCTGTACTCATCATCGCGTGGCGTTATCTGTGGAGACGTTCCAAGCCACCGCAGCGGCATGTGATGACCGATGTGCGAGGAGCGCTGGCAGACCGGCTCCAACAGTTGGCCGTCGAAGCACGCGAGAAGGACCATTTCAGGGAGGGCCAACAGCTCGAGTTTCAGGCGAAATGGTTACGGACTCGGCCAACCGATGTCGGGGGGGATGAGCCGCCGGAGATACTTCTGGCATCAGAGGAGAGACACGTTCGATTCGCCGGCTCTGTGTGGGAAGAATACGGCGCGTTCCTGGCGGAACAGAACGACACCGATGAGCAGGCTGGTGCCAGACCGGCATCGGTGTTGCCGTTTACGAAAGAGGGTATTGCGGCAGTCTTGCAGTTGCTGCTCGCAATTGGTGAAGGCCGCGCGCCCTGCTCGTACATAGATACGCGCTCCATTCCGGCCGAGGCACTGGACGCCATGAAGCGGGCACATCAGCGGCTGGACGATTTCATTGACGACCCCGCGGTTCACGAGACTTGATCGTTATGACGGAAAGAATGGCTGGGCAATGATATTCCGGTACGCCTTGATAGCGGGAGCGCTGATGATTTTGTCGGCGTTTATGAGGCAGAATACGTCATGGGGCGATTGTCTTCCGTGCGCACCACCGCTCTTGCCTGATGATGGACCGGCGAGGGTGCAGGATCCTGACTCGATTTATGTCGTCGGTGTGTACGACCCGACAAGAGACCCATCCGTCGATTTGGACACGGCGATCGCACGAGCAGCTGCTGAGGACAAGCGGATACTGATACAGGTCGGTGGCGAGTGGTGTGTCTGGTGTCACATTCTCGACGGCTACATCACGAGTGAAAAAGAGATCGCCGCGGAGCTTGGTGCGAGTTTCTTGATCCTCAAGGTGAATTTCGACACCGTCAACCGCAACGAAGCGTTTCTCTCCAAATACCCGGCGATTCCCGGGTACCCGCACATCTACGTTCTGGAGAGCGACGGTTCACTCCTGCACTCACAGCACACCGATGAACTCGAGGAAGGACGTTCATACTCCAGATCGGCTATCCTGGGATTCTTACGAAAATGGGCACCTGAACGATGACAGATCCGTCCGCGATTCTGAGTAGGATCGAGGTTCAGCAGACTGACATCACAACACTTACGCTCGACGCAGTCGTCAATGCTGCAAACGAACGCATGTTGGGTGGCGGCGGAGTCGACGGTGCTATCCACCGAGCAGCCGGGAGCACACTACTCGACGAGTGCAGGACTTTGCCCGAGGTTCGGGCCGGCGTAAGGTGCCCGACTGGCGAGGCGAGGCTCACACGCGGCTACGAGCTGCCCGCCAAGTACGTGATTCACACTGTCGGGCCGATATGGCATGGAGGAGGGCGCGGAGAACCTGAGCTTCTTGCTTCGTGCTATCGCTCATCTCTCGAACTCGCCGCCGACAACGACATCCGGACTGTGGCGTTCCCCGCCATCAGCTGTGGTGTCTATGGGTATCCTCTCGGGAAAGCTGCGGCGGTCGCTGTGCACGAGGTCTCAAAATTCCTCGCTCGAGACGACAAGATCGTCAAGGTTGTGTTCGCCGTGTTCGACTCGTCAGCGAAAGCGGCGTTCGAGGAGGCTCTTCGAACTGAAGCTCTGCTGCAGTCGTCAGTCATGGCGAGTGAGGCCAGACCGGCGCTCAACGACGAGGACAAAGAGACGCTTCTAGCCTTTGCGCGCCAGACATTGAGGGAGTACCTGGAGCGGGGAGAGTCTGCCGACCTGAAGGTGGGTTCTCCAGCGCTGCTGGAACACAGAGCTGCCTTCGTGACCTTGCGCCGGAAAGGCTCCGGTGAGTTACGAGGATGCATCGGCGAAGTGATCGCACAGCGACCGCTGGTAGAGTCTGTTGCACGGATGGCGGTCAGCTCAAGTACGCAGGATCCGCGTTTTCCACCGGTTTCCGTCGATGAACTGCCGCACCTCACGGTTGAGATCAGCGCACTAACTCCGATGACAGCGATCGAGCCGGGGGACGTGGAGGTGGGCAGGCACGGACTGATGATTTCCAGGGGGCATTTCTCGGGACTGCTGCTGCCGCAGGTACCACTCGAACAGGGGTGGGACAGAGAGGATTACCTGCGTGGACTCTGTGCTAAGGCGGGTTTACCCAGTGATGCGTGGCAGGATGACGGAGTGGAGCTTCGATCCTTTGAGGCGGAAGTTTTCGGAGAGGAGGAGTAGCGATGAATCAACTGCTCAACAAGAACGTCTTCCTCGTCAAGGAGCATGTCGGCGCATTCAAGGCCGCCAACAACTATGACATCTACGATCCAGAGACGGGTGAGATCATCATGCTCTGCCGAGAGGATCGGCTGGGTTTGTTCACGAGGATCCTGCGATTCACAGAGTACAAACGGTATACACCGTTCGACATCCGCATCACTAGTCCCGAAGGAAGGCAAATTGTCCGAGTGGCCCGCGGTATCGCGTTCTTGCGGTCGCACGTGACGGTCTTCGATGATTCAGATGCCAGGCTCGGCGGGTTTCAACAGAAGCTGCTGTCGATCGGTGGGAAGTTTGAGGTGTTGGATGAACACGGCCGGGCGCTCTGCAAGCTCGTTGGGAAATGGACTGGATGGAATTTTCGATTTGAGGCGGGTGACAAAGAGCTTGCGCACGTGACGAAGAAGTGGGCCGGGGTTGGTAAGGAGATGTTCACCAGTGCGGACAACTACGTGCTGCAGATATCAGATGGGGTCCCGCAGGAAAGCAAACTGCGCCAGCTCATTTTGGCGGCTGTAATGTGCATCGACATGGTGCTGAAGGAGTAGAGGGGCCGGAGCGAAATTCGATAACTGGCAGGTGGGAGGAATAATGCCGAATCTCGACGTGGAGATCGTCCGCCTCGAACCTATGCGTGTCGCAAGTGCTCGCGTGGTCAGCGAGGAGCCGGAACATGAGGCCTGGGTGAAGCTGCACTCCTGGGCCGAACCGAAAGGCCTCTTGGAGGATCTCGAGAAGCACCCTGTCTTTGGCTTCAACAACCCGAATCCCTCTCAGGACCGCAAGGATTACGGATACGAATTCTGGATTCGAGTGGACGCGGATGTTGAATCGGATGATGAAATCACCGTTCTGGATTTCCCGGGTGGACTTTATGCGGTGACAACGTGCAAGCTCATGAACGATCCGAACGGCAATATGCCTGAAGTATGGATGAAGTTGTATGAGTGGGTTAAGGACAGTCAGTACGAGTGGCAAAAAACGCAGGAGTTGGAGAAGCCGCACGACCTCTCCTCGTCGGACGAGGATGGTTATGGTGAGATCGTTGCGATGAGTCGTGAAATGGACGAACAACTCGATCGAATCCGCAGAGCCTACGACCTGACCGTGAGGCAGTATGAACTCGGTGTCGATCCTCTAAGTGGGGTCCCGGATGATCTGAAGAACGCCCCCGAGTTCCAGACGTTCGTCGATGAGGCGGGTGAGTCGTGCCACTCGGGGGCGCCGGATGTTCGGGAGTACCTGAGTCCCGGCCCGGGAATGAGATTCCTGGATCTCGGATGCGCGGTGAGCCTGATAACACACCGCTTGCATGAGTGGCCGTCGACGTATTTCGGCGTGGACATAAGTTCCCTACTGATCGAGGCGGTGCGGAAGTTTACGGCACAGAACTCCGTTGATGTAGGTGGGCTGCACGTTGCCGATGTGGCCAATCTGCCCTTCGAGGACGACTACTTCGATATCGCCGCCATGGTTGGGGTTTTGGAGTACTGCACGTTCGAATACGTAGAGGCTGCTCTCCGGGAACTGAGTCGAGTGCTACAGACTGGTGCGAAAATGGTGGTGGACATCCCCAACCTCACTCATCCTCACGCTGATATGATGTTCTGCCTAGAGGAGTGCCTGAGCCGACCGCAGATTGCACACGAAAGATCGGCGTTTGAGGAGGCGCTTGCGAGCCGATTCGAGATTGTGAAGGTCGATACGACGCGGGTCATGTTGAAGTACTTCTGCCATTCTCCATCGCCTAATCACTAGTGATTGCCACTGACGCAATTCGATATGAGGATTCGAAATGAAAGAGATCGTTGCCGACACCAATCTCGTCGCTCGTTGCGGGCTTTATTGTGGTGCCTGCAAGCGCTATCTGAAGGGCGGATGCCCGGGTTGCACAGATAATGTGAAAGCCAGCTGGTGTAAGGTCCGGACATGCTGCATCGAACACGAGTATGCGTCGTGTGCTGACTGCCAGGAATTCAATGATCCAAGCGACTGTCGCAAGTACAACACGTTCGTTTCGCGTATGTTCGGGCTGATCTTACGGTCGGACAGACGAGCTTGCATCATGCAGATCAAGGAGCACGGCACTGAAGCTTACGCCCAGACCATGGCGGCAAGCGGTGCGATGACTTTGAAGCCGTGATGAGGTGGCTGGGTTTGGTAATATACTGGCGCTTGCATCTGCATTTGATCCTGTGGCATCATAGCCGGTGGTAGAGCCAACGGTTGCACTGGGATCGGCCCTGGTGGTGGTTGTATATAACCATAATTCGGGTCCGGTTGCGCATACATACCCATTTGTTGTCCATAACCTTGACCTTGATCAGGATATTGTGGATAAGGTTGTTGTGGTGGGGGTAATTGTTGTGGCATTGGTGGTTGTTGTTGTGGTGGAGGTGGTGGTACTTGTTGAGGTACCTGTTGCGGTACTTGTTGTGGCACTTGTTGTGGTGGTTGCCCGGGCGGTCCTTGAAGCGGCATGGGGGCGGCCAGTGTGCCCTCTGGTTCGTCAGCCTCCTTTTTCTTTTTGAGCCTTAAAAATAATGCTAGAATTACTATTACTAGGATTATGATTATTACAATAACTATAATCAATATACTTAATGCACCTAATCCATCATCAGATTTGACGTCTTTTGGATCCTCATCCGAATCATCAAAATCATCATCAGTTATTGTTTTTGAGATATTGACAAATATACTAGTCTTGGCGATGCTTCCCTCAGAATCTGTTACCTCTAATGTGATCCGATGTTTACCTGGATCAAGTGTCACATATGAAATCAAATTACCATGCCCCAGTAAATTATCCTCATCAGCATACCAAGCAAAACTAAGTGTATCACCGTAGATCAGATCAGCATCGTCACAGCTACCCTTTAGCGTTAAAAACTGTTCCTCTTGGTACTCCGTATTATTATCAGGCATCAGGATCTCTATAGGTCCTGGTTGGTCATTTACCGGAGTTACCGTAATTGTAACATCGTCTGAGATCTGACCGTGTTTATTTGTAGCATAAAAAATGAATGATACTTTCCCACTCCAGTTTTCAAATGGTTTTAATGTCACCTTGCCCAGGTCCTTATCGATAATAACCTCAATTGAACGTTCATCCGTTAGATAATCACTCCAAAAATCTAACTCATCACCAAAGGGACTATTGAACCAATCAAAAAGATCTATCGAGGAATCGTCAATAGTATCTTCAGGTATTGAAAAATCATCAATTGGATTATTAATCACTGGTTTCCGATTAGCTTTACGCGTAGCACCATACGCTATATTTGAGTAATCTGATTCCAATGGAAAGGTGGTCACTGCAGTGATCACATAATAATAAGTTGTGGATTCTGATAAACCAGTA
>JBDGYW010000374.1:0-7980 GCA_039588935.1 Gemmatimonadota bacterium
GTTGACTGCCGCCGTGGGCGTTTACGGCGTGATCTCATATACGGCGTCTCAGCGAACGCACGAGATCGGCATACGCATGGCTCTCGGCGCTAATGCCCACAAGGTGTTGGTCGGAGTTGTCTCCGAGGGGCTCGGGCTCACTGCCATTGGATTGTGTGTAGGCCTCGCGGCAGCCGTGGTCCTATCCAGGTCGCTCTCGTCGATGGTGTTTGGAATCATCCCGACAGACCCGACAACGTACGCTAGCGTGGTAGGCGCGTTCGCTGCTGTTGCCGTGCTGGCATCGTTGCTTCCAGCGAGGAAAGCTAGCCGTCTCAGTCCGATGTGCGCGCTGAGAAACGAGACCTAACGGAAGCACCTTCTCGCTCCACCCTTGGCACTTCGTCCGGCTCGATTATCAGCGCTAGGCGCGTGGCCTGGGGTATTGTCAACGTAATGGTCCTCGGGTAAAGCCGACGCTACGGTGGTATGTGTGCAGGTGAGTAGATAGGCTGTGACATATTGTGACATCTGGGGGGCTACATCGTCAAGATCCGTAACACGCGCATTGCTCGACCTATCTAGGCCCCGTCCAACGTCACTAACACGCGGAAGCCAGGCCCAGGTCAGGAAGATCGCGATCCTACGGCGACACACCGAAATCCGATAGGGCTGTCGCGTTCGGTGGGCACGACAAAGTCGCGAACAGCCGTGCGGACGCGTTCCTCATCATAGACCCAACTGCTCCCGCGCATCACCTTTTCGCTTCCTGTCGCCGGGCCAGTAGGATTTGTCTGCGCCGTAGAGGGATAAGCGCCTAACCAATCTGCCACCCACTCCCACGCGTTGCCAGCCAGGTCGAAGGCTCCACACCAACTGGCTCCGTCGGGATAGCTCCCCACTGGCGCGCTTTTCGCGTAGCCGTCGTCAACCGTCGTGTCAGCCCAAGGGCCCTCCTGGCAGTTGATGTCGCAGTAGTTCAAGCGCGTACCGTCAAACGTATTTCCCCAGGGATAGGTGTGCCCCTGCTCTCCTCGCGCCGCATACTCCCACTCTGCCTCTGTCGGCAGCCGCGCCCCAACCCACTCGCAGTACGCCTGCGCTCCGTACCAACCCACACACCCCACCGGGTGGTCTGTTTTCGACGCATCTCCAAACGTCGGCTCTCCCCAGTCGCACGTCGTCGGAGCCTGACACGCCCCGGCCTCTACACATAGGCGGTATTGGGCGTTGGTTACCTCGGTCTGGTCCATCCAAAAGCCATCGAGAGTAACCGCGTGTTGAGGGGATTCACGCATGCGGAAATCCCGAGTGCAAGTGCCGCGCACCTGTTTGCACTGAGAAATCGCCATCTCGATCTCGGCCTCGGTACTGCCCATCTCGAAAGTACCGCCTGGCACGTAGACCATCACCATCCCATCGGACGGGCGCGTCCAGGTGCCGCCCAGTCCAACGTCACTAACACGCGGAAGCCAGGCCCAGGTCAGGAAGATCCCGACAGTGCCAATGGCTGCTGTGACGCCAGTCATCATGATGGCGAAACGATCCGTGCGTTTCAGTCATCATGATGGCGAAACGATCCGTGCGTTTCCCCCTGGCACCATAACGAAAATGCACCAGCAGATACAACGACAATAGAATCCAAAGCAGTGCTGCCGCGAGAATGGGCGTTGCCAATTGTCACTCCGATTCAGGCGTGAGGGCCATCAATAACACCCTGCACGGTATTGTCAAGTTAATCACCGAACTGCCAGACTTTGGTGATGAACAGCAACGTGAGTCGTTACCAAAGGCACAGGTTTCCTCCCCAAATCATCAGCCACGCGGTTTGGCTGTATCACAGATTCTCACTGAGCTTCCGAGACATCGAGGACCTCCTTGCGGAACGCGGAGTTATCGTCAGCTACGAGACCGTACGTCAGTGGTGTATTGAAGTTCGGCCCCGAATTCGCGTGGAACCTCCGACGTCGCCAGCGCCGAAAGGGCGACATCTGGCACCTGGACGAAGTGTTCGTGAGTATCAGAGGCGAGCGTTACTATCTCTGGCGCGCCGTCGACCAGGATGGAGATGTGATCGACATCCTGGTTCAGCGTTACCGCAATGCCCACGCTGCTAAACGGTTCCTTCGAAAGCTCTTGAAGGGGCAGCGAAACAAACCTCTCCGACTGGTGACCGACAAGCTGAGGAGCTACTCAGTGGCGCACCTCGACGTTTTGCCATCGGTGACCCACGATACCAGACAATATGCCAACAATCGGGCTGAGGTCTCGCATCAACCGACCCGACAACGAGAGCGTTTAATGCGACGGTTCAAATCTGCTGGACAAGCGCAGCAATTCCTAGCGGTTCACGGTGTGGTGCAGAACCTCTTCATGCTAGGACGTCATCTGCTGCGTGCAGCGCATTTCCGGTTGCTACGCGACCGGTCGTACAGGGAATGGAGTGCGGCCACGGCCGCGTGAGGAATGCCTACAGCTACAGGTCGAGCGTCACGCCGTCGCCGTTAAGTTGACAGAGCCAGCCAATGCACTTACTCAGACCGTAGCGCCTCCATAGGCTCCACGCGGGAGGCTCGCCTGGCCGGTGCCACACCAGCCACTACGGCGACGAGCAGCAACGCGGCCGTCACAAGCGCGATGATGAGAGGATCGCGAGGTGAAACTTCGAAGAGCATCGACTCAACAGCGTTCCCGGCGGCGATGGAGATCATGATACCCAGTGCTACCGCAACCGCCGTTAAACCAAGCGCTTGTCGGAACACCAATGTGACCAACTTCTTTGTGGAAGCGCCGAGCGCGGACCGAATTCCCAGCTCATGTGTTCGAGACGCGATGTCGAATGCCAAAACGCTGTGGAGCCCGATCGCGGCCACCACGAGCGCCAGCGCACCGAAGACAGTGAACATCGTAGCTCCGAGTTTCCACGAGCGCATCTGGGGGTCCACGAGATCGGAAAGATCCATGATATTGACCGCCCTGATCGAAGGGTCGGCGGCCACGATGGAGCTGCGAACGGCTTCGGTCATACCGTCGACATTTGCGGCTCCGCGAACGAGGATCGCCCTTGGCGCTCCGATGTCAACGCCCTGCTCCATAAGGGCGTAAAACTGAGGTCCTGGATCGGCAGTGGCGTTTCGCTCCCTTGCGTCGGGCACTACTCCGATGATCTCGGCACAAGGAGGGTCGTCGGGGCCGATCTTCAGGCATTTACCGAGTGCGTTCTCGAACGGCCAGTATAGGCCGGCCATTTTTTCATTGATGATTGCTACGCGTTGGATGTGCCCTGCGTCGGTCTCGGTGAAGTCACGCCCAACCGATATTGGCATTCCGAGCGTGGAGAAGTACTCGGCCATAACACCATGCGCATGTGGTGGCTCGGGTCCTCCGGGAAGCGAGTCCATACCGGGCACACTGAGGAAGACGGATCTTGTGCCCTGAAAGGGTATGACCGACACTGCGCTAGCTTGAGCCACACCAGGTAGGCTGCGAACGTTTCGGACCGCACGAGAATACACATCGACGGCATCAGACAACTCAGTTGAAGCCGAGTTCAATTCGATTCCGGCAACCAAGACGCCCTGAACATTCATGCCGTGGTCGAGCGTTCGGAAATGGTGCAGGCTTTTCACAAACAGTCCCGCTCCAACGAGCAGCACGACTGCTAGGGCGCCCTGCGATAACAGCAGCGCGGTTTGGCTCCTAGACCGTCTGAGACTGTTCCTTCTGCCGTCTTCCTTCAATGCGCCGTCGATCTCTTGACGGTTGGCCTGGATTGCGGGAGCAATGCCGGCAACGATACCGACGGCGAGCGAGACGGCGAGCGTGAAAGCGAATAGCCGCACGTTCACGGGCGACTGGCCCCATAGAACATCCGGAACGAGAGTAGTCCGCATGATGTCCGCTCCCCAGAACGCTACAAGCAACGCAACCGTTCCACCCAGAACGGCAAGGACCAACACCTCCGCCAACAACTGGCCGAACAGGCGAGCGTTTGAGATCCCAAGTGCGATGCGCAAAGCGATCTCGCGCTTCCATCTCAGCCCTCGTGCGAGCATCAGGTTCATGACGTTTGCGCAGACGATCAACAGCACCAGCAGTGAAACTCCGGCGAGCCAACGTGTAACCACGGTCTCCGCCGCTGCATCTGGGGCTCGGGCGGCGACGAGAGACGCGAGAGTGATCGTCGCATGTGGGTCGGAGTGTGAATGGTCCGCTCGTGCAGCACGATAAAGAGTAGTAAGTTCCGCCTCGCCGGCCGGCGTCTCGACCGCGTCGCGGCGTCTCGCAACTGCCTTGAAGAACCACCACTGACGGCTATTCAGCCAGCTATCACCGTCATACATTCGGTCAGCAGCAACATGCAAGGGAAGCCAAAGATCGACCGGTGCCAATTCCGCCCCAGTGAATCCCTCCGGTGCAACGCCGATCACCGTGTAGCTTCCGATCCCAATCTCCAGCGTCGTCCCGATAGCGTTAGGGTCGGCGCCGAACTGGCGGCTCCAGAACTCATGGCCGAGCACCACGACTCCTGCGGATCCGGGCTGGTCCTCAGAGTGCGTGAAAAAACGTCCAAGAGCTGGTTGCACGCCCAGTAGTGGGAAAAGAGAAGCAGTAGCAATGGTTGTCCGTACGCTCCTCGCTGATTCACCGCTGCCGAGCGTCATCTCCTCGGGGCTGTATGCCGCGATGTCTGCCAACGATTGGCTGTTGGTAAGGTCCCGATAGTCGGGTAGCGATAGGTAGTCGGTAGTCAACGGACTGCCGAACATCGTCGTGTTGACGTACACCCTGCCCACGCTCTCATGTTCGGACACGTGTGACGGAGGCTGTATGAGGAGCCGGTCCACCACTCCGAACATCGTGGCGTTTGCGCCGATGCCGATACCGAACGTGAGGATTATGCCGGAGGCAAATGACGGTGAACGGCGAATGCTTCGGAACGCAGATACTATAGTCAGAGCAAGTCCATCCAGGTGCACGAGGTTGAGCAATCTCACGGCGTGACGGCGATCGATTTCCGCCAGCTCACGTCGATACCGACGTTCGTCTCCAAACCTCTTTCGCGCCTCGACCTCAGCTGCTTCTCGAGGCATTCCTTGTTCGACGAGGTCTTCAATCGTTCGAGCAAAGTGGAACTCGAGCTCGGCATCGAGTTCCTCACGGATTCGGCGTTCCGAATCGCCTGAGTTTCGCCACCGCATCACGTCACGTCCTCTCACGCTGATTGGAGAATCTTCGATACGGCATCGGCATACTTGGACCAATTTTTTGTCTTGGCCTTCAGGTGCTTCCGACCTGCAGCGGTGACCGTGTAGTACTTTGCCTTGCGGTTGTTGTCTGATTGCCCCCACTCTGACGCCAGGAGACCGCGTTTCTCCATGCGATGAAGCGAGGTGTAGAGTGCCCCGTCTTCGATCTGCAAGGTTTGGTCAGTGGTTTTGCGGATCCACTGAGCCACTCCATACCCGTGCCGTGACTCAATGGCGAGTGCCTTGAGAACGAGCACGTCCAGCGTTCCTCGCATCAACTCGAGATCGTCGCCCGCCATTGCCTACCCCTGAAATATTCAGGGGAAGGGTACCTATCAGCTCAATGCGATGTCAAGACCATTGGTTTTGCTGCCCGGTAGTTCGCCGGTCGCAGGTGATGCCGTCCTAGCCTGAAGAGGTTCTGGGCAACACCGTCAACCGACAGAAATCGCTGCGCTTGTCTGGCTGATTTGAACCGTCGCATCAAACGTCATCGTTGTCGGGTGGGGTGATGCGAGTCCTCAGTCCGATTGTTGGCATAGCGTCGATTGTCGCGAACAGCATATCGTTGCTCGGAGGAGTCTTTGCCGAGGGCAGCTGTGATTGCCGCTATCAGATGGGCGGGTGAGTAGATAGACTGTGACTTATTGTCACATTTGGGGCAAGGAAGTGTGACAAATTGTGCGTTCGGTCGGGAAAAGTGCGATGTTTTGTCACAATTCAGGTGTGCAAAGGGTCGCTCTCCAGGCGCGCGCCTTCGACCTCTCGGCCACCTGTCCCCAGTCAATACTGACGAGGATTGAAAGTAGTCGGTTCTTCGGGGTAGCTCAACGGAAAGCTCAGTACGTCCTCTGCCGTCTAAGCGCTGTACTGGCGCGTAGAATTGCGCCGTGCGTCTACGTGCGGCGAGAGCTTGCGCTTTTGAATGCCACTAGGAACTACCGTTGCAGGCGAGGCTTTGTGTTGTCGGTTCGAGCAAAACGAGCATGAGTGAAGCCAGTGAGAAGGCAGACAGATGCTCATTTACTTGTTGCCAGCCGCCAGATTTGGCCACCGGTACGAGAAACTGCAATTCGCGAAGATGGTTCCGGCGTTACCGGTGTGCACTCACCAGCGATGCTGATTCCTCAGAGCTAGGGGCCGGCCCGCGGCGAGCGCCGCACAGTCAACCTGGGGGGAATGAGGTTCTGGCGAGGCGGAGGATTTCACATGGCATTGCCGACTCAACGCCGCTCGACGTGTTTCGAGGCAGTCGTTGCCAACAGCCGTGGTGATCATCAAACACCTGTAGCCGCACTCCAGTCTACGAAGGAGCGGGCAAGTAGCAGGCGGCGGGGTTGAAGAATTCCACCTTGACCAGGACCGTTGCTTTGAACCCACGGCTTGCAGTGAGCTTCCGGATCGTGACCAGCGGAGTGTTATCGACCGAACACGTGATGCTGTCTAGGAAACTGAAGCCGCTCATACCACGCCTACCCCTCGGACGCATCATTCGACCCGGCAAGTTCCCGCAACGTCATCCGAACCTGGTTCAAATCGTCCATGTACCTGGCACCGATCGCATTCAGGTCGCTTTGCAGAGCACTCGCGGCCTGTCCCCCGACGAGCACGGTCACGTCGGAGGGAAGAGACTGCCGCACCGCATGCAGCTCATCGCTCGGCTGAGGGTCGGCAGGTGAGACAGTGATGCTCAGGGCGACCGCTTCGGCACCAGTCTGCTCGACCGCATTGGCGATATCAACTGCTGGAAGATCCGGTCCCAAGTATGTGACTGCCCAGCCTTCGAGTTGTGCACTTGCAGCAACCAGAACGGCTGCGAGTTCATGCGCCTGGCCCGCCGGCGTCGCGACAACCAACCGATGCACCCCATTCTGGGGCTGCAACGCGGCAATCATTTCCGAGAGGGCATTTCGCGTGACATTGCTTGCGAGGTGTTCGTGGGCTGGCGACAACTGCCGTCTATGCCAGAGTTCGCCGACACGATGCATAAGGGGAGTCGCAACCTGCTCGATGAATTCCGTGGGCGGCAGCGAGAAAACCGCTCTATCGATTGCCGCCTTGAGAGAGCCCGCATTCAATTCTGATATTGCCTCGAGGGAGTCGGCCACAAGTTCCTCAGGCGCCCCATGGATCAACTGCTTGGCCTCGGTCGTTATTTGGACAACGGCCTCGCGGCGATCTTCGTCTACCAGCGCTTGAAGTTGTTTCTCAGACAGTTTCGCTAGCTGTCCTACCCGTCGCCCACCAGCCATGGCCTCACGAACCAAACGCAATCGCTCTACGTCCTCGTCAGAGTAAAGGCGGTGGCCACCCGCACTCCGCGCTGGTGTTATCAGCCCGTACCGTTTCTCCCAGACGCGCAGGACGTCGATGGATAATCCCGACCTGCGTGACACGACTTGGATTGGGTGACGTTTCAAGTCCGTCTTTGAGTGTTCTTTGCTCATGGTCGCTAATATTGTCGTTGGCTCGGTTTGACCGCACAGGTGCCCGTCGCACAGTTCCGTGTTCTCATCCAAAAAGCTTAGCTTGATGTCTATTTGATGTCAAGGTGTAAACCTTGACAACTCCGCAACACATGGCGATACATTGTCTTGGACTTAATTGCAGCGCGTGTCCGAGGACGTTGAGTTTGGACTCGCGTGGCCGACATAGAGGATTAGGAATGAGAAGAACATTTGTGCTTGTTGGTTTCCTTGTGGTATCGACATGGCGTTTCGCGTCCGCACAAGACGAGCATGTTGGACACCTG
>JBDGYW010000375.1:0-6487 GCA_039588935.1 Gemmatimonadota bacterium
CCGCTATTCCGCCCGAAGCGGTAATCGCCGACGCCAGAGATGCTGTTCGGTCTGTCGATCGGGAACTGCCGATCGCCAACCTGAACACTCTCGAGGAGCGCGTGAGCGGGTCGGTGGCGGGGCCCCGAGTCAGGTCGCTTCTGATGGGCTGTCTGGCTGGTGTGGCAGCGGTGCTGGCTGTGGTGGGCATCTTCGGCGTGCTGGCATACTCGGTTGCTCAGCGAACCAACGAGATTGGAATCCGCATGGCACTCGGCGCCGCAACAACAAACGTGGTTCGCAGCGTGGTGAACCGGGGCCTCGCGCTTCTGGCCCTTGGCGTCGCTATCGGACTGGTCGTTTCGCTGATTGCTACGCAGGCGCTCGAGGGTTTCCTGTTCGAGGTCGAGCCAGTGGATCCTCTTACGCTGCTTTCGGTGACGCTTCTACTCGGAGTGGCTGCAGTGGCCGCGAGCTACCTCCCGGCACGCAGGGCTGCGAAAGTCGATCCTGTGGAGGCGTTGAGGAGGGAGTAGGCCAGCTCACCGCCTTTGATCACGATCGTCACACGATCCATCGCGGCGAGATCGGCTAACGGGTCTCCATTGACGACAATGATGTCTGCAAGCTTGCCGGGTTCCAGCGTGCCGAGGCTGCCGCCGTGTCCACAGACAGTGGCCGCGTGTCGGGTGCTCGCCTCGATGACTTCCATCGGTGTCAGTCCTGCCGCCAGGAGAAGTTCCATCTCCACCAGAGGCATCCCCGGCTGGACATGTGGGACTCCACCGAAATCGTTCCCGAGCGCGAGGATCCCACCTAGAGCGTGGAAGCGGCGCGCGGCCTCGACGTGCACATCGACCACTATCTGCTCGATCGGAGACCTGTCCGGGTTCGTAAACAGGGTTCCGACCCGCTGGTCGAGCGTCGGCACCATCACGATTTCCTGCGCGACAATCCGCCCCAACAGCATATCAAACTCGGGCGCAACTTCGTCGAAGAGCAGAGGTAGTGGTTGGTCGCTGCCGAGAATGCGGCTCTCTTCCTCAGGTGTGAGGATCGGAAACGGCTCGTGCTCGATCACGTCGACACCGGCAGGTAAGACTATGTCCTCCACAAGGTACGGCTCAAAAACGTGCGTCCGGACTAGGGTTCCCCGGGCTTGAGCTTCTTCGACGATTGCCTCCACCTGGTCAAGATCCAGCACCGGCCAGGGATCGTCGGGATCGCCGGGAGCCAGAGCAATCTTGATCATGCTGGCGCCGCGATCCAGAAGATCGCGCACAGCCGCACGCGCTTCCTCCGGCGTGGCGACCTCGTAGTTGAACTGTGATCCATAAGCCGGGCCCGGGTAACCTCCGGGCACGGTGATAATCGGCCCGGCCCAAAAGCCCCTTGCGGCAGGGCCTTCGGGTACTGATTCGTCTTCAAACAGCTCGAGTCGTTCGAGGGTCGTTCCGAGGTTGCAGGTCGACGTGACTCCGTCGACCAGAAACGCACGTCTCACTGAGGCATCATGGGTGCTGTGTGCGTGGGAGTTGATGACACCCGGCAGAATTGTTCCGCCACCGGCATCAACGATCCTGGCGTCTGAGGGAATGTGGAAAGCAGAGGCCGTGCCGATAGCAACGATTCGTTGGCCTTGGATGACCACAACGCCGTCCGCGATGGGCGGCGCACCTGTCGCCTCAATGACCGCCCCGTTCCGCACCACCAGCGCGTCCGCAGGTATCCGATTGTTGTTGAATCCGCATCCGAGCGCGGCGGTGAAAACAAGAACGATGCAGAGTCTGTTTCTCACGCTCGCTTCTCCCGGTCGGGGTCGCCTCCGCAACTGTGCGCCCTGAGGAAAGATAGAGTGCGATGCCTACATTGTCTACATCGATCCGATCAGTGAATGGATTTGGGCAGCCGAGCCCGAAGAGTGCATTAGGTGGAGCACAGAGGAGGATTAGCTATTCGCGGCCTATTCTCCCGCTGCGTCCGCACCCAGTTCGAACAGCCGCTCCATTATCTCCTCCCCTCCAGCTCCGGGACTGTCATAGTTGAAAAACATCAACACGCCAACGTTGTCGCGCTGTCTGAACCCCATGTAAGTCGAGATACCAGGATCGCCACCTCCGTGTCCCCAGATGAGATCGCCGCTCCGGAGTTCTCGAGTTCCCCAACAGAGACCCCTGCCGAAGTGCTCGTTCGTGAACATCATCTCGACGGTGGCAGGTTCCAGTATCTTCGCTCCGTTTGAGATGCCGCCGTTCATGTAGGCTCGGAGGAATGAAGACAACTCGTTGACGCTCGTGCGTACCAGTCCGTCGGGGTAGTTATAGAAGCTGTAAAGACAGTGCGGAAAATATGAGCCGGGAGCTAGCATCTCTTCGGTGACGTCTTCGCCTGGGAGAAACGACTCGATGCTGCTGCCCTCGGGGACTTCGAAGTCGTCGGGTAACAGGGAGTGTGGTACCGCGTGTCTGCGGACATCGATTTCGGTGAGCATCCAGCCGGTATCGTTCATGCCGAGCGGTGAGAAGATGTTCTCCCTGCAAAACTCGGTAAACGGGATATCCGCCAAATGCTCGACCAGGTTCCCCAGCAGTCCAAAACCGACATTCGTGTATGCGCGCGGGCTGGTAGGTGGACTTGCGGTTCCTGGCTCCCAAGTATGGAAATTTCCTTCAGGAGCGAAGTACTCGCCGCCGGGCGTGAAATACTCCTCTATCCAGACTCCCAGCGCCACGGCAGGATCTCCGCATGCGTAGCTCTCCCCGTATGCCGGTCCGTCCTTTATAGAAGAACGGTGAGTCAGGAGTTGCCTGAAAGTGATGGGCGTCTCCGGGTACTGGGGATTCCGTACGGTGAACGGCAGGTGTCGATTGACATCGTCGTCGAGAGCGAACCGCCCGGCATCCCAGAGTTGCATAACGGCCGTGGCGGTAACCGTCTTTGATATCGATCCGATGTTCTGTAGGGTGCCGGGCGACATGACTATTTCGCGGTGCACGTCAGCCAAACCAAACCCGCCCGACCAAATCAGCCTGTCGCCGACAGCTACAGCAGCGGCAAAACCCGGAGCTCGATCCAACTCTAGCATCTCCATGATGAACCCGTTGAGGTCAGCGGGTTCAGATCGTGTGCGACAGCCTACAATCGAACCGACTACCGCACTGCCAAGCGCGAGTGAGAACTCGCGGCGTGAGAGGCGTGGCTGAGCGCGCATGTTGCTTTCCTGGTTTGGATGTTCGACTCGGCGTTTTGGCGCTGGTGAGAGCCAATCGTCAGGTCTGGATAATAGCGACTGAGATCGCCGGGAGTGCTTCTGGGCTTCGAATGAAACCGCGCAGGGGCTTCGTGCGTATCACATGGTGTAGCCATATATGTCTCACTCCACTATATAGGACTCCGCATGCTCAACGCGCAACTGAAAAAAGGCAGTGCAGAGTTGCTCGTCTTGTCGGTTCTGGAGAAGGATCAGCACCACGGATACGAGATCGGAAAGTTGATCGAACTCCGCTCAGGCGGCACGCTCCAGTTTCAGGCCTCGTCACTCTATCCAATCCTCTGCCGCCTCGAGGAGCGTCGCATGATCGTGGGTCGGTGGGTTGAGCAACCGGGGAAGAGAAGACGGAAGTTCTACAGGCTCACAGAAAAAGGCCACGCCGCGGTCGCGGCCGCAAGGGTGACGTGGAACGAGTTTGCCGACGCCATGAACCAGGTGTTGGAGTGGGATCATGCCTGAGTGGAAACGTCTGGTTCGTGAGCGCCTCGATTTGACAGGTGTCTCGGCGGAGCGCGAAAGCGAGATCATCGAAGAGTTGGCCTCTTATGCGGAAGAAGCGTACCAGGAAGCGATTTCTAGAGGCGAATCTGAGTTGGACGCGATAGAGTACGGCTGGAAGCAAGTTGGCGACTGGAAAAGACTGGAGGAAGGATTCTCTGCGTCAGGACCATCCGCTCGAGTGCATGAAGCACTTCGAAAGCTGGAGGATCGGGAGCGCGCGTTGAGCCGGCGTCGCGGGCTCGCAGGATTGGTGGCAGATGGCGCTCAGGACGTACGGTTTGCGGTGCGGACACTAAAGCGTCGCGTGATGTTCACGGTCGTTGTCGTAGTCGCGTTGGCCTTGGGAATTGGCGCGACAACAACGGTGTTCTCCGTCGCGGACACCGCTCTATTTCAGGAACTGCCGTATCACGATGCCGGTCGGGTGGCATCCATCTGGACGGAGCGGCAAAACAGCAGGGGAGATTGGCAGACGCAGTCACTCTATCCCACAGAGCACCAGGCTCTCGAGGAGCACGCAGAGACGTTAGAGAGCGTGGCGCTCTACTTCTTTGCATCAATGACGCTGAGGGGAGAGGCGTACCCGATAGACCTCATGGCCGGCGAAGCCACCGCGTCCCTTTCAGAGCTGTCTGGCATTCGACCACAATTAGGACGCTGGTTCCTGCCGGGCGAGGTAGGACCGGACGCCACGATGGTGGCGGTCCTCGGCGACGAGGTATGGCGCAACGAGTTCGGATCCGATCCCGAGGTGATCGGTCGAACGATCACACTCGATCACGATTTGTACACGGTGATCGGTGTGATGCCGCCAGAGTTTCGCTTCGAAAACGGCTTGTTCCAAGGGTCGCGGGGACTGCTCAGCTCGCGAGAGACCGGCGAACGTCCCGTGTGGGTGCCATTGGGACACAGCTACGGTGCGCGCGGTGGGCCCGACTGGTACTATGATCGAGAGGGCTGGAGTTTCGAGGCCATCGCGCGTCTCCGCCCCGGCGTCACCCTCGAAGCAGCGCATGCCGATGTGGAGGCGGCGCTCGCCGGACTCGATCCCATTGGGCCGATGCGAGTCAAGCTCGCCTACCGCGAGGATCTCAATGTTGCCGGGCTGCCTTCGCAGGTGCTGCTGCTCGCGGTCCCGTCGCTGCTTCTCCTACTCATTGCCTGCGGGAACGTGGCTACACTGTTGCTAGGCGAGGGATTGAACCGCCAGGCGGAGATCGCGACGCGCGCCGCGCTGGGTGCGGGCGTTCGCCGCATCGTACGCTTGCTTCTTACGGAGAGCCTTCTGCTCGGGGCGCTAGGCAGTCTCGCAGGTGCGGCAGTGGCATTTGGAGCCACGAGGCTGCTCGTGGTCGTTGCACCTGCCGGTTCGGCTGCACATTCCCTACAGGTCAACCCGACGGTTTTGTCCTTTGCATGCGTTACCGGGGTAGTCGCGGGTCTCCTGTTCGGTCTCTTTCCTGCATTGACCATGGGGTGGTGGTCCAAGGGAGACGTCACGAGCCGCCTGCGGGGAAGAGCGCTTTCGCGGAGCCGCCGTGCGGTGTCCGCCGTGGTCGGTTTGGAGGTGGCGCTGACAGTCGTGTTACTGGTAGCCGGCGGGTTGTTCACACGCACCGTCTGGAACCTGTTCGCAGTAGACAACGGTTTCGATCCCGAGAACCTTATTGCCCTTCGCACAGCCAATGACAATTCGCCTCGCGCGGAGCGACCACGCATCAACCAGGATATCGTCGAACGTCTCGAGGCTATTCCAGGGGTGGTGGCGGCGACCGGAAGCTGGGCCGTACCGAATGTGATGGGTTTGTGGCCCGCCGATCTCGAGATCGAAGGGCAGACAACGGAAGGCGGTGAACCCTTGCCGAGGGTGCGCTACGACATCGTCCTGCACAACTACCATGAGGTCCTGGGCATTCCCCTGCTCGAGGGACGGTACTTCGCGCGCACGGATGGATTGGGGGGGGTCGGTGCGGCTCTTGTCTCCGAATCGACGGCGCGGCGTTTCTGGCAGGACCGTTCTCCGATCGGTGAGAGGATCAAACTCAGCAGAGACACGGTATGGTCCACCGTCGTGGGGGTTGTGGGGGATATGAAATGCCAGGGACCGGGAGAAGCGGCCTCGGCACCAGTCTACATCCCGTATGTCCAGAATCCCAACCGAAACGGAATGCGGTTTGCGTTCACGGTAAGAACGGGCGTCGATCCCGGTGACATTATCCCACAACTGGCAGCGGCTGCACGCGAAATTGAGCCCAACCTTCTCATCAAAGAGGCCCTGCTTCTGGAGACGGAGATAGCCCGAACGGCGACCGACCAGCGGTATCGAGCACTCATGGTTGTGATTTTCGGAACGTTCGCGGTTGTGCTCGCCGCAGTGGGGATCTTTGGGGTCGTAGCCAGGTCTTTGGCGCAACGCACGCGGGAGATGGCCATTCGCGTGGCGCTCGGTGCTGAGCCGACGCGGCTTGGCCAACTGGTTTTACGGGGAAGTCTCTACGCCGCAGGTGTCGGTGTCGTTGTCGGTCTGATCGGTGCGTTCTGGGCGAGCCGCCTGCTTTCAAGATTCCTCTTTGGCGTACAGAGTTGGGATCCTGCAACCTACGGCTCGGTGGTACTTCTAGTTGCTGCGGTGTGCCTCACAGCCAGCTACCTGCCGGCCCGGCGGGTTCTGGGGATTCAACCGGCCGAGGTGCTGAAGGGGGATTGAGGGCGCGCCCTAATACCCCTCCCACTCAT
>JBDGYW010000376.1:0-6468 GCA_039588935.1 Gemmatimonadota bacterium
CATCGATTGTCTGACCGGCATCGACGTCGAGGTTTGTACCCAGAGCAATGATGCGACCGTCGTCGACTGCGACATCGCTAATGAACCAGGGGCTGCCGGTCCCGTCGATGACTCGCGCCTGGCGGATCACCAGATCGACAGCCTGCGCGTGGACCTCCGAAATGCTTCCCACAAGCAATATCATGAGGCTGGCCGTGCTGAAGCATGTCCAAGAACTCTTCATCTGGCCCTCCATCGAGTTATGCTGCGAGTCCGCGGGTGCCGTGACGCGCTCTGGACTGGCGGGTCCCCTGATCCACCTGCCCGCAGGCGAGACGCTGAACGCACTTACTTCTCAAACGGTATCCGCTTCAATACAACATGACCATTGCTGATCACCACGAGCACGTCTTGCAGTGAGCGGATGTCCTCGAGAGGGTTGAGATCCACCACCAATAGGTCGGCATCCAGCCCCGGCTGTATGGAACCCGTCTCGTTGTCGACGCCGAGCATCTCGGCGGCCAGGCTTGTAGCACAGCGGATCGCATCGAACGGGGCAACCCCCTGGTCCACCAGAAAGCCGACTTCTCGGGAGACTCGCGCGTTGCTGTCCTCTCTGTAGTAGCTGTCGATACCTGTCACGATCGGAATGCCGAGCTCGTGTGCGCGTCTTGCCACACCGCGCCGCCGCGGTGCCATGTGGAGCCCCCGCAGGTACAATGCTGGATCGGAATAGGTCCCTGTGGTCCCGAAAGAGGATATTGAGCTAAGGGTCGGGACCAGATAGGTGTCGTGCTCCAACATCAGCTGTAGAGTCTCTTCCGAGGCATAGGTGGCGTGCTCGATGCTCTTGGCCCCGCCGAGTACTGCGGCACGAACACCGGCATTGCCATGCGCATGCACCATCACCGAGATTCCGGCACGCGCCGCTTCTTCGACTATCACTCGTATCTGACGCTCTGTGTAGATTTGTGTCCGCGGGTCACGTTCCGCCAACCCTGCTCTATCGGTTGTGCGTGTCTTGATCCAGTCTACGCCGTGGTCGATGTTGATCTGCACTAGCTGCCGCAACTGCTCTTCGGTTTCTACTCCTGTCAGATGCAGGTCGTAGAGTCGTTCATCCCAGAGCACTGCATTCCCAATATCGGGCGTGACGAAGATCCCAGTGGTAACCATGTCGGGACCTTCCAAAAGGCCCCGTTCTACCAGGTCGCGGATACCGACGTCGGCAAAACCACCGACGCCGGCAGTTCGGATCGTCGTGACCCCCGATTCCAGTGCTCGCCGGATTCCTGCCAGATCGTTCACGTGGCTGTGAGCGTCGATCAGACCGGGCACAACATAGCGGCCCTGCACATCCACCACCGCAGCACCTGCGGGCGGGTTGGGCGCAGTAACGTCAATGCGCTCTATCTTGCCGCCCGATATCACGATAGTCACACCTCGCACGATCTCGGGAGTCAATCCGTCCAGCACGTTCGCATTGATCACGTAGAGGGGAGACGCGGTTCGCTGGGCGGACGTGGTTTGGTGAAGTCCCAACAGCAGCGTCAAAGCCAACAGGAACGTGCCCCACCCGCGTGTTGTTTGATTCGCACCGCGCATGATGATCGTCCTCATCTTTTGTGTAGTGGCCGGGTCGATCAGAGCTCTTCTGCCCGGTCCGCATCTGGAGGCTAAGATGCAGAATCTCTCTTCTCGAAGCTAGCGCTCTTGGTAAGCCAGTTCACTGCCTTTGATCACGGCGATCACTTTTTCCATGGCTGCGAGGTCGTCGTTTCCTCAGCGGATGTTACAGGGCGCCTGAGTCGGGCGGTGATGCCGGTTGGGTTACGCGAGCACCGGCAAACGCGGTAGCCGATCGATTTTCAATCGACGGAGAACGACTCCGCGCGGCTATCGCTGCGGACGAGACGTTCATCCAGTTCCCGACCGGGCCGGGCTAACAGGGGCAAGATCAGCCCGTCGGCGTCCTCCGTCTCGAGTATTACCTGTACAGCACGGTCACAAGCTCCTGACCCCCAAACATCGTCTCAGCAACGGTCAAGCCCGCAAAGCGAAATCCCACCGCCCCGGCTTCGCTCAATTCTTGCTGCATGGTCGACGTTTGATTTGTCGCCAGCAGGACATACTGGTACCTTGGTGACTGAGCCTCACAGTCGCGTTCCGCGATCACAATCGTTTCTTTCCCTCCCAGTAGTTTTTCGAAAATCGTCTGTCCCTTGTACAAGAATCCAACCTGTCCCACTTCCTGAAGTTCTTGCTGCATCGTGGATGTTCTCGACGTTGCGAGGAGCTGATAATCAAAACAAGACTTCTCGCCAACCCCGGACGATTTTGACATGATGACGACGAGTTCCTTACCGCCGAATTCGGTTTCACCACCCATTGTGGCTGCAAATCGGAAGCCAACTCGAGCTGCCTCGCTCAACTCTTCTTGCATGGTACCTGTCGCCTGAGTCGCAAGCAGCCGGTATTCAAATTGCTGCCCCTCCTGCTGTCGGAGAATGCTCACGAGTTCGTTTCCGCCAAACGCGGTTTTCGCAACAGTCACCCCTAGCAGATCAAATCCCCGCTCACCGGCTTTGTTCAACTCTTCTTCCATCGTCGAGGTTTGATTCGTTGCGAGAAGCTGATATGTGTAGCTAGCTGAACTGTCGTGAATCCGTTCCAAGATCACGATGATTTCACGCCCACCGAAAAGGGTTTTTGCTACGCTTTGCCCTCGGTACTCAAATCCGGTGGTGCCGGCCTCCTGCATTTCCTCTTGCATCGTCGAGGTTTGATTTGTTGCCAGCAAAAGATAATCGTAGCGAACCACGCTATCTGCTTCTGGATCGTGCGACATTATCACCACGATCTCGGAACCGCCGGCTGTCTTGCCACCCATCATGCTATTGAACCGGAAACCATTGCTGGCTGCGGCATTCATCTCGTCCTGCATTGTCGAGGTTTGCGTGGTGGCAAGTACAAGATATTCAACAGGAGTGACGCCTTCGGGAATCGGTTCTTGAATAACAGAGGGGACCGACTGCACACATCCGCCCAGTACCATCGCACACACAACAAGAGTACTTCCTACGGTGTATTTTGATTCTTGCACAATCGACCCCTCCCTTATACGGCACCGTTTGTTTTGTGAATCACACAATACACTGTTAAGAGACATGCGAATAGCGGAATCGGATCTTCCTTCCACCCCTGCCAAGTATGCGACCTCGAAAGGAACGAGTCCAGGGATCCGATTCAAGTTTTGGTATTTTAGTGATCAGTCATAAGACAAGGGGCGGATGCATGATGGATAAGAAATTGCCGCTAGTGCGGGACAGTTTTGGATCGAAATTCGGAGCCATTGCGGCTGCGGCAGGGGCTGCTGTGGGTTTGGGGAACGTCTGGAACTTTCCCTATATGACCGGGAGGAACGGAGGCGGTGCGTTCCTGCTGATCTATGTACTCGCCATCGTCCTCATCGGTGTGCCCGTCATGATATCGGAGTTTGTCCTGGGGAAACGTGGTCAGAGAAACATCATTGGTTCGCTCAGGTCCCTCGCTCCTGATACACGATGGCATTGGGTGGGGTGGCTTTGTGTGACCGCCTGTTTTCTCATTCTGGCATTTTATGGCGTCATAGCAGGATGGAGTTTCGCCCATGCAGCCAAGGCGCTGGGAGGTGTTTTCAATACTCTTGGTGCGAATCAGATGGAGGCGCACTTCACGCGGCACATAGCCCATCCGTTCTGGCCCGTATTCTGGCACCTCATCTTCATGGCCTCGACGGCTCTGATTGTCGTAGCCGGCGTCCGGAAGGGTATCGAACGATTCTCCAAGATCTTCATGCCGGTATTGCTGACGATATTGATCCTCCTCGCCATACGATCGGTAACGCTCAACGGCGCCGCGGCCGGCCTGAGTTTTCTCTTTCAGCCTGATTTTTCCAAGATCAGCGCCCAAACGATTCTGATAGCTCTGGGTGCAGCCTTCTTTTCACTGGGCATCGGAAACGGCGTGATGGTGACCTTCGGATCCTATCTCAGAGCCGATACTGAGGCAGGCGGCACGGCTCTGAAAGTCAGCATCACCGACACGGCGGTGGCCATCATTGCCGGTATTGCCATCTTTCCGGCGGTGTTTGCATTGGGATATGCGCCGGCAGACAGTTCGGGACTGGCGTTCATCACGGTACCGTCGGTGTTTCAAAGCGTGCCCGGCGGCGCTCTCATGCACTATCTGCTGACGCTGCTCTTCTTTCTCCTGCTCTCCATCGCTGCTTTGACCTCTTCCGTGGCCACATTGGAGGTTGTGGTAGCGACCTTCACCGAAGAATTCGGCATGGATCGTCGTCGTGCGCCGTTTGTTTTCGCTGGAATCATGTTCCTCATTGGTGTGCCATGTGCCCTGTCAATGGGAGCGGTGCCAATCAATGTGTTGGGTATGGCGTTTTTTGATTTTGTGATTCTACTGGTGGAGGGGTTGTTCCTGCCCGTGTGTGGATTGTTGATAGTGGTGTTTGTGGGCTGGCGCCTTTCCACGCAAGATGTGGCCAGTGTTTTAGCGTCCAGTGGCACAACGCCCTGGTATCAGAGCGGTTATCTCGTTCTGATAAGATTCGTGGTTCCCGTGCTCATCGTGGCGGTTCTCCTCAAGACACTTCTAGATGGGCTATAAACCGTCTTGGTGTCCTGCTAGTGAAGCAGGGTGCTGCGCGATCGCTCGTGTAGGGTGTGGAGTGCGGTTGCTGCAGGCTGAGCAGCGACATGCGGCCCAGGCCCTGATCAATCAGTAACCGTTAAGTCGACGATGACCCTTTGTGAAGAATGGAGCATGAAATGAATAGAGAAGAGATCTTGAGTGCGTGTGAATTCAGGCACGCCTGAAAGGAATTTGACTCTGAAAGAAAGATGAGTGATGACGATTTCCATTTCATATTGGAGACCGCACGTTTGTCACCTAGTTCCTTTGGGATCGAACCTTGGGAGTTTCTGATAATCCAAAACCCTGAAATCCGTGAAGAGCTGAGA
This sequence comes from Gemmatimonadota bacterium, assembly GCA_039588935.1. GTDB lineage: Bacteria > Gemmatimonadota > Gemmatimonadetes > Gemmatimonadales > GWC2-71-9 > JBDGYW01. The sequence continues at coordinate 4,998 of JBDGYW010000376.1, forward strand.
GCCTTTACCTGGGGAGATCAAAAGCAGTTGCCGACCTGCAGCCATCTGGTTGTCTGCCTCACAAAGAAGGCCCACTTCATGAGATATGACTCGGATTATGTCCCCACCTTCATGAAAGAGATTCAAAACAACACCGACGAGTTGATGGAAAAAAGAAGACAGATTCTGAAGAAGTTTCAGGAATTTGATTTCTCGCTTCTGGAAAATGACCGAACGTTGTTTGACTGGTCGTGCAAGCAGACCTACATCGCTATGGGCAATATGATGACATCGTCTGCGATGATCGGAGTCGATAGTTGTCCGATTGAAGGCTTTCAAAAAAAAGAAGTCGAGCAGGTACTTGCTCAGTCTTGTGAACTGGATTTAGGGAAACATGGCGTTTCCTATATGGTTGCCTTCGGTTATCGAGTAAATCCGCAAAGACCGAAAACCAGACAAGAGGCCAAAGACATCGTGCGTTGGGCGAGATAAAGGAAAGAGGATGACCGTTCCGTACGGGCTCCAGGCCCCGAGTTCACTCGGAACCTAGGAGCCACGGCAGTGTCACTACTGGGTGGAGTTCAGTGTCATGACTGGGAGCGGATCTGGCCACGGCTCGAACGAACCGGAGACGAAACCCTGACCAAGCTGGCCGGCTTGGTTCAATCCCCAGCAGTACACTTGGTTGCTAGAACTCACGGCACACGTTGAGTACCAGCCGGCATCAACGTCCTTGAATGTTGCAGTGCTGTTGACCGCGAGCGGATGCGGATACAGATAAGGCGGCTCGTGGACGCCGGTGCCGAGCTGTCCCTGACCGTTGGAGCCCCAGCAGTACAGTTCATCAGCAATGGTGATTCCGCACGTGTGGAGCCACCCCGGAGCTACGGTTACATACTGTCCTGAAATCACGGGTTGGGGAGTGGGGACTGCGGAAGAGGCGCTTGGTGACAGGTATCCGAGTCCCAGGGCACCGGTCGCATTATAGCCCCAACAATACGCATCATTGTCGAGTGACACGCTACACGTGTGATCCCAGCTTGCAGCAACTGATGCAAATGACACCGTAGATGCAATCGGTTGCGGGCTCGGTATTGGTGACGACACCGACCCCGTTCCGAGTTCTCCGTGGTTGTTGAGGCCCCAGCAGTGGACTGTATCATCGCTCGCAATGGCGCACGTGTGCAGGCTACCAGCGCTGACCGACTTGAAGACCTGATTGCCCACGACTCGCCGCGGAGAGAGAACCACGCTCGACCTGAATCCCGCACCGGTCTGTCCGAAGTAGTTGGAGCCCCAACAGTAGGCTTCCCCCGCCTCGGTTAGACCACAAGTATGGTTCCCACCCGCGCTGAGCGAGACGAATACTAGTGCGTCCTGAATCATTGCAGGTTCCGAGATTCCGTAAGGAGGTGTGGAACTCCGGCTGCCTGTCCCAGCCTGTCCGTTGTAGTTGTTACCCCAACAATACGCCACCGCATCCGTCGTCAGA
>JBDGYW010000377.1:0-6461 GCA_039588935.1 Gemmatimonadota bacterium
TTCTTGGGTGTGCTTGAGCTGAGCCTTGAGTTCAGTCCGCTCGTCTTTGAGGTCAGTGATGATCTCTCGGAGCAAGTCGATCTCACGTTCCATCGCCGCGTTCGCCCCGACGAGTTGATCTCGCTTATCACCCCAGGCCATTTTCTGACATCCCTCTGGTGCTCGACGGACGATTGATCCCGCCGTTCTTCCCTGCTGCGCCTATACCGAGAGCCGCGTGATAAACGCGATCAAGCTGGTCCCGTAGATGGGCCAGCTCTCGTTTGGCTTCGCCGAGTTGATCGGCGAGCATGACTATCTCCCTGTCTTTCCCGGCGATTATCGCCTTCCACTTCCCCGCAAACATGCTATCTCTCCCAAGGTCTCGGCTCTCGCCCCGTTATGATCTCGTCGTCGTTCCGGTATCCTTCGGTGTACTTGGTCATCTCTTCTCTGCGCGACGAGTCCTTCGTGGCGTGTATCGCATCTTGCGCGATACTCTTCTTGTTGCGCTCGTCCTTGAGGAACGCCGCAATCGTGTCCGTCATGTTCTTCTCGTACGCCTCGGCCTTTGCCTTCGCGCGCTCCAGCTTACGCTCTTCCCGCCGGATCGTCATCTCGCCTCGTGCTTCTTCGCTACCCATAGTGCCTCCTCTCCCGGTTATGAATCGTCTCTAATTTGCCACATCTTCACTGCGGTGAAAACATTCCCCGCTTCGTAAAAGTTCCCGTCAGCGCCAAATCCGTTGTCGGCCTGAGTGGTTGTGCAGCGGTGCTGGATCTCCAGGGTCCGCGAGGACGTAAGCTGGAACTTGCCAGAAATCACGGATCTGCTCTGAGTTGCGCTATGCGCGTCCAGCCCACCGCCGCCATTGGATATCCAAGCGTTCGAGTCGGCCGCGAATTCTGCGGTGCCCAGAATCACTGTTGAGCCCTGGGCTCCCGGGTCGTCCGTCACGTCCGCCAGTCGAGCCATGTGCTCATCCACGCTGAGTGCGGGGCAAGAGGCTTCGATGTAGTAGACGCCTGAAGGTAGGGTGATCTTCCCGCCGTCTCCGGCAGCCGCTGTATCTCCAGCGATCAAGTCCGCCGACCCAGACACGACCGCCGTGGCAAAGTCGTTGAAGACCACGTTGGTCAGGTCGCGAGTACGCCAAGAGGCCGAAGCCGGATCAGCGCCCGTGAACGTACCACTATTGGTGCCACGGATCTTTTGATCAATGACTTCCAAATACGGCGCATCCAGTCCTTTGTTGAACTTGGCGTTGCCGTCAGCGGTCAAGATGCCCTTGACCGTATGATCTCCCTGGGTCTTAGCCACGATTACGCCCCGTGCTGGCTGTGCGCGATGGTCACCGAAACTGCGGCGTCACCCTCTGTGGCGATGATCATGCCCGCGTCACAGATCCAAGACACCGAATACTCAAACGAGTCATTCGCGGGGACCGCGATGGACAGGATCTCCGTGGTAGCCGCGTTGGTGAAAACGACCTCGATGGCCGAGCCGGTAGCGTTGCACACAAGAATGTTGTCGATCCGCACGGTCTGTGCGGCCGTGAACGGCGTGCGTGCTGCGTCAAGCTCAACGCGCGTTAGGACTGTTGCTGCCATTGGTGGCTCCTTCCTTACTCAATAATACCTTCTGGTGAAAAGGTTTCCCGGTTTGTTCAAGATTGATCTTAGTAGTCAGTGATATCCGCTGCGGTGATGTCGTTAGGGTCCTCGTCGATTTTCACGAGAGCATCAGCGTTGCCCCAGTCTCGCCCGAGATCCGACTTGTCCAGGCCCAGCCGATAGTAGTGCATGAGGTTGTCCTCGCTGGCGTAGTTTCCCAGAGCGAACCGGTTGTCGTGGTCTTCAGGGCTGCCGCCGTTGTGGAGAGCAAGAACCTCGGCTGCTGTGAGGGCTACATCCCAGACAGATACGGAGTGAACGTCACCGCCGAGGCTACCGAAGTTTGAAGTACCTAGGTTTCCGATGGCTAGCTCTCTGAGCCCGTCGGCCATGGTGCCAGCATCGTCAGTGTTCTTGGTGACGTTGGCGACCTGATCTACGCCGTCTGAGTAGAATGTCAGCGTAGTGCCGTCCCAGGTGATCAGGAAGTTGCGGTTCAAGTCTACCTCCGAATCAATATCCCAATCGTAGTTCTTGAAGATTGTTCCTCCGCTATTCCTGAGTTGAACCTCTACTGCCTCTGGCGTGGCGCCTGCGTTGTGTAGCCAAGATATCTGGTTCTTATTGGAGTCATCACTCTGAATCGAAACCAGATAGCTGTTCAAGGTGGTGAAGCCGTTCTTGTGGATGCACTGGATGCTCCAGGCGTTTTCGATGCTCAGGAGATCTCCGGCGGCCTTGTTCTTCAACCACTCACTGCCGTCGAAACTGATGTCCTTACCGTCGGCATACGCCTGGGCTGCGACCGGAACCGTGTCGTCCGAGTAAGCTAGCGTGACCGCTACGCCGGAGTCGTTGAGACCGGTGATGATCAGGCCGTTGTCCGCAAAGAACGACGTCCTGAACTCCCGGGTCTCGGTGGCAGGAACAGCCATCGAAAGGATCTCCGTCCCGTCGTTGTCGGTGAACTGAACCTCGTAGTTGTCAGACGCCGTGGAGTTCTTGACCACGATGCTATGAACGAAGGTAGACCCCGAGGTGATCCTCTGGGTCTCGTGGAGCAGTACCTTCTTGATTTCTGTTGCCGGTGATGGCTGCATAGCCTTGTCCTTTCCCCTAGTAGTCTACAATGTCGCCGGAATCTACACCGGTCGGGTCTTCCATGATGTCAATCGGTGCAGCTTTTCCGTAGTCCCTGCCCATGCGGTTGGGGTCTAGGCCCAGCCGCCAGTAGTGCATCAGGTTGTCTTGTTTGGCGTAGTTGCCAGTCGCAAACCTGTTGTCCAGATTCTCCGGCGCTCCACCGTTCTGAAGGGAGGTGATCTCCGCTTGAGTTAGGGCTACATTCCAAATCGAGACCGAGTGCATGTTAGCACCTAGATCGGCGAAGTCGGAAGTACCGAGGTTGGCGAACGCCACTGTTCTTAGAGAGTCACTCATGGTGCCGGAGTTGTCAACTGTCTTAGCGTCGGCTTCCCCCTGATCTACGCCATCAATATAGAACTTGAGATTCGTCCCATCCCAAGTAGCTATGACAGATATGTTAGTCCCAGTTACAATGGTATGGTTCCACTCATACGTCTTTATCTGGCCGCCTGCCGAGTTTCTAGTCACTACTTCATAATGCTCGGTGGCCGCCGCGCCGTCATCGAGAATAGCGATCTGATTTTGGTTCGTCGCATGCTGGATGGAGACCAGATAACTGTTCAAGGAATTGAAGTATGGGTTGTAGTTGACTTGAATCGACCACTCGTTTGCGATGCCCAGGAGGTCTCCGGCGGCCTTATTCTTAGTCCATTCGTTGCCGTCAAAGGAAATGGCCTTGTCGTCGATCACGGCTACCGCGGGCACATGGTCCCTGCCGATAGACATGTAGGTGACATCAGCGGTAGAGCCGCCGATATTACGCACGGTAACGGTCCTCAGGTTATCTGAAGAAGGTACCCACGCCATGACATCCTGCTGATTAGAGTCGTCGGTCACGGTCTCACCCATGCAAGCATACGCGCACCATTGGGCGTCGGTGTAGTGCTCCCACAAGTTAACTACAACAGACGAGTTGGCCGCGATAGAAACCGTGTCCCACTGCATCTTCATGCCGTTGGCGAATTTGACTACGCCGCGCTTATGGGTGCTCTCGTCACCAACAACGGTAGCGTCGTCGTGCTCCAGAATGATAGGGTCATTGCCTGACCCCTTCAAAGCAAGTTTGCCGTTGATCTTCATGCTACAGATCCTTGCCTATGGACAGGTACGTGAACGCCCAAGTTGACCCGCCAATGTTCTCGGCCTCGATGTGCGTCAACTTGTTTGCGCCTGTGGGTACGTGTGCTTGATTTACGTGTTCATCGGCCGTAGCAGTGACCGCCGAGGCGGTGCTGATCATTACGACAAAGTGGTCGCCAGTATAGGCACTCGGCAAGGGAAACTGAACCTGACCGCTATTCGCCCCGATATCTATTGTGTCCGACTGGATCTTGATCCCATTGGGGAACTTGATCACCCACTGCTTGTTCGAGGAACCCCCTCCGGTGCTCGTGGCTGCCGCAACATCCGTGAGGACCGACGGGCCGGTGCCCTTAACCGCTTTTTTGCCGTTGATATCCATTACACGTCAAATCCAAATGAGATGAACGTCAAGTCCTCAGTGGCTTCAGCATTGCTTTTTAGCTGCACCTGAGACAGCGGGGTACCGGACGGGATCTCTGCCGAGCAGGAAGAGTCATTCGCGGAGTCATTGACATTGGTACCATAGCATACCATCACAAACAGTTGTGCCCCAGTGTACGCCTCAGGCAGCGTTACAGCCGCTTCCACGTTTGCCCCAAACGAATGCGTGTTCCACTGGATCTTGAATCCATTGGAGAACTTGAGGGTACCCTTGGTGTTCTCTCCGTCTTCACCTGTGGAGGCCGCAGCCCCGAAGTTGCTCAGCACAGGATGGCTGGAGGAACCCTCAACAATCAGATCGCCATTGAAGTCCATTACATGACCCCGAGGATGACTGCCTTCCCCTCCTGCGCGACGGCGAAGTAGAAGTAGGCAGTGTTCGGGTCGCTCACGTCGATCTCGTCAGGGATCACCTGTTTGCCGTTGCTCTTGTACGCCTGGGCGATGAAAGAGGTTCGGGCTAGGTTATGCCCCACCTGCCATTCGAGCGCTGCCGAGAAGTTCTCGACGTAGGACCGTGGAGCCTCGCCGCCTTCGGTGTGGTAGAACGCTTCCGCGGTGACCACGCCTGAGACACGGGTGCTGTCTGGTCGGAAGGCCACTGCTTCTGTCCCGCCGAGCGAGATCGCGAGTTCGTTGGCTGCTGGCCGGTAGATGCCTGTGTCCGTGTCGCCTACGAAGGAGATGGCCGGTGTACCGACCGCCCCGTCTGCGACTTGGATGCCCGTGGCGTCAAACTCGCCGCCACCCTGGACGTAGAAGCCCTCGGCAGTGACGTTGTTGAAACGTGGATTGCTTCCTGCGGAGAGGGTGACCTGTCCGCCGCCATCATTCGTGAGGGTACCATTCTCGACCACGATAGTCTTGACACTCGGAACAGATGGATTACTGTCTGCCTCTCTGACGGTGAGGGCGAACACTTCGCCGGAGCCATCGCGCATGTAGAAGGCGTGGGCTTTCACCTCGTCGAAGGTAGTGGAGATATCCGACTGCTGGACAGCCTCGACATTGAACCACGTGGCCCCGCCAGCCTGAACATCTAGGCCAGCGCCAGCAACGTGCTTGACGGCGACCCTCAATGTGTCACCAGCGTTTACAGCGATAACAGACGAAGACGTAGTGGTGATATGAGTATCTGGGGCTGGGGTTGGATCGAACCTAGTTTGAATCGACGCCCCTGGTACAGCCGCGTCATTGACTTTGAACTGAATGCGGCGCTCGCCGGTACTGTTGGCCTCCCAAACCGTGCCGGTGGTCATTCTTACCTTAGTCACGCCAGCAGGTACGGTGAAGTGTGAGTCGCCCGAAGAACCGAACCATCCACCTTCATCGTAGTTGACGGTTTGCCATACCAAATTCTCAAGAGTGTTGTTGGTTATTTCCTGATCGGCGTTCTTACTGACCAGGGCGCCCTTAAACACGGCAGGCAGAGTGTTCTGGGTAATCTCTCCGGTAGTAGTGTAGAACGCTTCCGCACGCACGACACCAGAGACCCCTAGGCTATCGGGTCGGAAGGTCGCTACGTTCGCACCCCCAGTGGAGATAGCGAGAGCGTTGGCCGAATCCCTGTAGAGGCCGGTATCGTCATCACCCCTGAAGGCGATGCTTGGCGCTGCGGCAGAGCCTGCAACCACCTCCAAGCCTGTTGGGCCTAGTTCGCCGCCACCCTGAACATAGAAACCTTCGGCGGTGACGTTGTTGAAGCGAGGATTGCTTCCTGCGGAGAGGGTTACCTGTCCACCGCCATCATCCGTTAGCGTGCCGTTGGCTACAACAATCGTGGTTACGTCGGTGACGTTGGGAGTGCCGTCGCCCTCCTTGACCGTTATGGCCCCTGCAACAGCGCCGCCGTCCTTGGTGTAGAAGGCTTCTGCGGTGACAGAACCAGTGAAGTGGTTGTCGCCAGTAATGAGCCCGACGCCCGTTAGGTCGTTACCGCCGAGGTCTATGTTCCCGGTAAATGCACGGGTGCCATCAACCAGCGAATACTGGGTGTGGTCGTCATCGCCGAGACCGGAAAGCCCGCCGTGATCAGTGATCGGAGCAGTAAGCTCGCCCCCGGACTTCAGGTAGAAGGCTTCCGCCGTGACGGAGCCGTCTACCTGATTGTCACCGGTTATTACACCGACGCCCGTTAGGTCGTTACCGCCGAGGTCTATGTTCCCGGTAAATGCACGGGAACCGTCAGCCAGAGCGTA
>JBDGYW010000378.1:0-6451 GCA_039588935.1 Gemmatimonadota bacterium
ACCGTCGGTAGAGAACACGGTGAGCCCCCACGCCCCGTAACCGTTGTGTCCGATGGAGACACCAGGAATCTCAGGCTCTCCACCGCCGATCACATTCCAACCCGGACCGACCAGATGCACCCAGTATCTGAGTGAAGGTGCGGACTGCGCGCGGTGAGGGTCGTTCGCCATGAACGGAAATCCGTTTTGCGTCAGCGCACCACTCACGACCCAGTTGTTGCTTCCGATATCATCCGTACCGAATGCCTCGAATTCGTTGAAAGACTCGGCTGTGGCATCCAGAAGATCGATGTTGTCCACGTCATCACGGTACTCATCGGCGAGGTCTTCAGGCCTGAACCGCACAGGTCGTCGAAACGCGTTGTAGACACTGAGTATGTCGTCGGACAGAAGTGCGCGGTCGATGGCCGGATCCATCTCGAGGTTGGGATTCGCCGGGCTGAACGAGAGCAATTCGCTCACCTTTTCACTTCCCACGGTCGCCACAGCCCGAGCCATATCAAGCTCCCGCCCGATGTTGGAAAGCAATCCTTGGTGCCTCGAGATCACCGTTTCGGGGGTCCACCTCCCGGGCCGGATGCCGAGCAGCTCAAACTCCAACGGCAGCAGCTCGGGGTTGCGCTCCGTCTCCTCGATGTACGCGTTAACCCCTCGCACGTACGACGTGATGATCGATTCACCACGCGGGTGATAGTGGTTCATCTCCTGGCGTATGTCGCCACGGAACTTGAAGAGTCTCGTGCCGATGTCACGTCGAAGTTCACGTTCGCCCAAGATCTCGGCGACGGTCCCATTGGTCTGGCGCCGCCAGACTTCGAACTGAAAGAGGCGGTCTCTGGCAGCGTTGTAGCCCTGTGCGAAGAACAGATCTTCTTCTGTCTCGGCGTAGATGTGGGAGATGCCCCACCGGTCTTTTAAAATCTCTACCTGAGAGGTGATGCCGTCTACGCTGTAGGATGTCGTCTGTTCCTGCGCAGCGACTGGGGTAGTTGATCCAAGAAGGACCACGCTCAACACAGCAGGTATCGCATTTCTTGCGATCATCGGTTGTCCCGTTGTTGAAGTCTATGCCACAGGCAAGCGTTCAGCGCCGCCGCACCAAACCCGGCCTGAAGACCGGGTTTGGCGGAAACACTATCCTGCCGCTCCTAGCGCCCCACGCACCACCTAATTGCTACGGTTCCTGCCCCTTCTTCAAGAACGGCACCCCATCTGTCATCCACTCGGGAGCAGGCACGCCCTTGAGATGGTGGTCAAAGAACTGTTTCATCCTGGTCAGGAAGTCCTTTTGGTTCGCTTCTTCTCCCAGATGATGCGGCTCACCCGGATACGACAGCAGAATCACTTCCTTTCCGAGCCTGCGGGCGGTCGCGTACAGTTCTAGTCCCTGGTTCCAATCCACCGCCCCATCCTCGATGCCGTGCAAAATGAGGAACGGCGTCGAGATGTTTTCCGCATGGTGAATCGGTGACTCTCTGACCCACGCATCGAAGTCTTCCCATGGCGACATGCCCATCCTTCCCTGCGACCACTCTAGGATCGGGCCATTGAGGTTGCCGGTCCTCTTGTAGAGGATGTTGTTCATGCTCATGAGGTTGGTGAGTGGGGCACCTGTAACGATCGCGGCGAACATGTCTGTCTGCGTGAGAATGAACGATGACTCATACCCACCCCAGCTATGACCTTGCAGCCCGATCGCGACCGGGTCGGCATAGCCCAGGTCGATCACGCGTTGAACGGCACTGGTCACGTCATCGAGAGCAGAGGTGCCGGGGTGTCCCGCGTCGTACACGATGTCGGGCATCAGCACCAGGTAACCGTTGCTGGCGTACGTCGACATATGGGGACGATCGTCGTAAACCGGCAACGAGAACTGATGGTGCCGTTGCGACATCAACGAGTAGATGTACACGATCATCGGATACTGTTGGCCTTCCTGGTAACCAGCCGGAAGTGCGAGCGTCGCGTGCAGCCGTTGTCCTCTCTGGTTCGTGTACTCAACTAGTACTCGGCTTCCCCAAGCGTATTCAGACAGCTGGGGGTTGGCATCGGTGAACTTTCGCGGATCCCTGAACTCGAGGTTCGACACCCAGTAATCGGGGAACTCCTCGAAAGTCTGCTGAGTGAAGATCACGCGATCGGCGTCTTCGGCCTTTTCCAAGCCACCTATCATCCGGTCGTCGAAGATGAGCGGCTCAGGATTGCGTCCGGGACGCACCCTGTAATAGCCGGAACGCTTCGTCCACTCACCATACGCTGACAACAGCAACGGCTCGTTCAGGTCCACGTCATCTTCGTCGGGATCGAGGTCCACGATCCTGAAGCGAATTTTTTCTGCGGCTCCGACACCTTCCGTGAGATTGACCGCTGTTCCTCCCTCGAGCGGCACGCTCCAGATGTCGTACCGGTCGTACAGCAGCACCGACTCCCCATCGGCCGACCAACCACCCACACCGTACGCGGGGCGTTCGGCGACGATGTCATACTCTCGGTTCAGGAAGTCCACACCGGCGATCGCGGAAAGGTTTGTGAATTCCCCACTCTCGAGGTGGTGCGCGAACAGTTCTCCATCCGTCAGGTATAGGAACCACTCGCCGTTCGGCGACACTCCCATGTCCAGGCGAACGCTCTCAATGATCGTTTCGGCATCGCCGCTGCGGAGGTCCACCCGGTAGAAGTCACCGCGGCCACCCTGCTGCGTGAGATCAGATCGATACACCACGTCATTTTCGCCGACCGCCCAAAGACCTTCATCCGGCACGATCACGCGCCTCATCTCGCTGCCTTCGAGACGGACCAGGCGTTCAGCATCCACATGGAAAGCGGCAAGCCAGGTACGGCGTCGATCGTTTCTCTCCTGCACCATTTGGATTGACTGAATTCGCTCGTCGGCCCAATGCCACACGTCCACATTGGCCTTGTCTTCATCTTCTTCCTCGTCAGCTGCTTCCGGATCGTGTTCCTGTTCCTTGAGACCCAGATAGACGATCGTGCCGCCTTCGTTCCAATCGAGGTCGCGCAGCTCGGACAGCACCATTCCTTCGGGAACGCTGTCGTCACCCGAGGGATCGTATTCACGTACGTGCGGAGTGCCATCCTCAAAACCTGATACAATCACGAGATGGTTGGCTCGCTGCAGCATACTGTCAGGCTTGTTGCCTTTGAGCACGGCAACGGCCGAGCCCGTCTCGTTCCACTCGAGTTGCGCGTACCGCACGGTGTCGGTTGACACCGGCCATGTTCGCTGGGTCGTGAGATCAACCACGTATAGACCGTTACCGCTGGCACTGGCGGCGTCCACCAGATAGCCAAGTTTCGCGCCAACCTCGTCAAAGGCGAAATCAGACACATTGCCCAACACCTGGGTCACATCTGTGTTCAGGTTTCGCAGCACGAGATCAGTGCCGTCGTGTTCGGCATCGCGATCCGCTTTGGTTTTTTGGATCGCGACATAACCGCCTCCGTCGGCGAATCTGAATGACGCGGCGTTGTCCACAATCATCGAATCGCCGGTCGCCAGGTCGATCAGATGGAACGCCGTGGGCACCGGCTTCTTCTGCTCCCGGAGGCGCTCAGCTTCTTCTTCAGGTGGACGCACCAGGAGGCCCACCCAACGTGAGTCATCTGAGAACTCCGGCCCTGATCCGTTTGTTCTGGTGTGGACGGTCTCGTTGTCCAGCGAGCGGACATGGAGCGTCGCGTCACCGTCGTTGGGATCGTAGCTAAAGGTCGTCCATTGGCCGTCGGGCGAGATCGAGATCTCGCGGATGCGGTTCCACGGCCCGTAGTCCTCCAGCGTGAGAACCTTGTCCTGCGCAAGAGTAGGGGCGGCTACGGCAACCAGAAGTACACCAAGAAGATTCGATAATCGCATGTGAGTCCGCATCAAAAGGCTCCAAAGAACGTCGGTGCAGCAAAATCTACCGGAATATTCCAAACCCTCAACTCGATAGTGCAGCAGGTATGGAAGCGTGCACCATGCGATTATTATTCCGGTATTCGCGGTCCGGTTTTGTGGGTGATGAAGATCTGGCGGCAGGTACTCCACAAGACCGCAGGTATTCTGACTTTGAATCTTCCAGGAGAATCGCAACATGTTCCGTCGAACATTGAGAGCAGCCGGAATCACCATCATGTGTATCCCGCTAATCTCGGCAGTAGCCGTTTGCCCCACCAATGCTCAGGATGGCGGCAACGAAGGCTTGTATTTCACCGGTGAACTCAGCACCGTATCGACATTCGGCAACTCCGAATCCCTGACGCTCGGCATGAGCAGCACACTCGGCCACCTGTGGGAGAATGCTGAACTCAAGTTCGAGGGCGGAGCTGTTCGCACCGAGTCCCGAATCAAGACTAGGTCAGCTACCGGTACCGTCCAGGCATTCACCGTGAGCGATGAAACACGAACTGAGAAGACAGCTGAAGCCTACTATCTGCGAGGACGTTACGATCGCAATGTGAGCGAGACCTTCTTTGTCTTCGGCGGCGCCGATTGGCTCCGCAACACGTTTGCTGGTATCGACAGCCGCACTTTGTTGGCTGCGGGCGCCGGTAACACGTGGGTCAATACCGAGACCACGCGTTTCAAGACAGACGTCGGTTTCACCTACACGTTCCAAGACGACGTTTTCGAAAACCCTCTGCTGAAGATGAACTTCCCTGGTGTCAGGGTGGGATATGATCTTCGGTCGACGCTTAGTGAGACCACGGATTTCGAAAGCTCGTTGGTTGGAGACTGGAACCTCGACAACACGAATGATGTGAGGTTGAGCCTTGTCAACGCGGTATCCGTATCCATCAGCTCGATGTTGGCGTTGAAGCCTGCACTCAAGTTGCTTTGGCAGAATGCCCCATCGAGCACGCAGGTACCGTTGCTCGACAATACCGACACGGATACGGGTCAGACGGTTTTGACGCCTCTCGAGAAGTTGGACAGCATCTTCACGCTTTCGTTGGTGTTGAAGCTCTAAGCCATGACGCTGGAGAGGAGGCTCGGTACTACTTGTCGGCAAGCCTCCTCTTCGGCCCTGCCGGACTCCGCGGCGAAGACCTGATCGACGGCTTCACGCATCCACTTCGCTCCGTAAGGAACACGCCGGAGTAAAGGGTCACCTTATGCACTGCTCTCACTCCAGCTGCTGAGGAAGCAAGGAAAGGAAAACCGGATTGACACACCCGAAGCACGCGAGCCCAGATTACCCAATCAGCGAGTTGATTGCGACGCGTTGGAGCCCATACGTGTTTGACGACCGGCCGATTTCCGAAGCTGATCGTCATTCGCTGTTCGAGGCCCCTCGTTGGTCTGCGTCTTGTTACAACGAGCAACCGTGGCACTTCATGGTGGCAACGAAAGGGAGTCCTGGTGCATTCGAAGGCATTCTTTCCTGCCTGACGGAGGCAAACCACGCATGGGCGGCATGAGCCGTTTCGGCCTCATACCGCCCTACCGCCGTACCGCGCTAACGCCGGCCAATTTCAACCAGGCCCGCCTCTTCCATCGCAAGGATGTTGGCGGCTATCGACTCCAGGTCTATGTCTGGAGTATCCGGCGTGACGACATAAGCGAACTTCCACTCGGTGCTGGTGGTGGTGACGTTGCCGTACTCCGCACGTATCAGATTGTAGATGTCGAGAATGCTGCGCGTGCCGTCGATTGACCAGGCTATCTCCGTGCCGGCCAACCCTCTTACACGGTTGTCATCTGAAACAAACTGGCCGACGCTCGCAGCGGCCGTCCTGTACTCCTCGCTGTAGAACCGATACATCAAACTCGGCACCATGCGCTCGTACCTACGCTCCTCGTCGGTCAAAGTGATGCGCTGCGGCCCAACGCCAAGGGTCTCACATCGCTCGGTGTAGACTCCCTCGAGCTTCGCTGATTGCGCGTCTCTCACAGCTTCCAGAGACGCAGTCAGACGATCTAACAGTGAGTTGACCTCAGTTGCATCGGAGAGATCCAACACCGACCGCACACCACCCCGTGCGCGCTCGAAGGCCCCGTTCACTTTGTTCTGAGCCGCCTTGTGCCGCTCGTGAATGTCGGCAGCATCTGCCTCCAAGAGCCTCGCACTTTGCCGCCCCACCTCGGCTATCCACTGTTCGCCGTTTGCAGCGGCTTCCCACGCGAGGTCGCGGGCCTCGTTTGCGCCGGCGTTCGCGAGGTAGTAGAAGCCGGCAGCTCCCATGAAGGCCGCACGCTTCATCTCCGTCGGATCGGACACCTCCACCCTGTCAGCGCTGCTGTGATAAAAATTGTCCGTCCAGTGATTGAACTGCATCGCGGGAATACCGGCACTCAGGAAAACGATGTGGTCACTGCTCGAGATGAACGGGACGAGCCTGTAATTGAACGGCGCGTTGTTCCCGGTCTGCGTCCGGACGTCCGTTTGATCGACGTACCTCAACAGACTCCTAAGCAAGTCGTTCAGATAGCTCGGCCTTGAATCGGGGG
>JBDGYW010000379.1:0-6429 GCA_039588935.1 Gemmatimonadota bacterium
GGGGACCACGTCGCCGGAACTGATGGTATTGAACGGACGATACAACCCTGATCAGATCCAGGAGGGACGACTCATGAAAGAGCCAAACCAAATCGAAAGCCAAATGACCAGACGTGATTTTGTCGGGTACACGGCAGCTGTGGCAGCGGTGCCTCTGATGCCCCGCTCAATGTTCGGTCAGCAGACCCTCAAGCCCGATTCAAACTTCAATGGGGTGCAAATAGGCGCGATCACTTACAGTTATCGCGAAATGCCCTCCACAGCGGATGACCTCTTGAATTACCTCATTCAGTGCGGCATCAGCTCGGTTGAGCTCATGGGTGAACCAGCCGAACAGTTCGCGGGAGCCCCGACATTCGAGCAGCCGGCATGGCCGCGCCGTGGTGAAGAGCTCACTCAGGAGATGCGCGACCAATTCCGAGCGGCCCGTGAAGCGCGAGCCGAAGGGATGAGAGAATGGCGTGGTTCTGCATCGATGAGTGGTTTCGAGGCGCTGCGCAGAAAGTACAACGATGCCGGTGTGAACATTCATATCGTCAAATTCGGGGCAATCGGTCCAAATATGTCGGAAGATGAGGTGCACTACTGTTTCAATGCCGCCAAGGCACTCGGCGCACAAGGGATCACCGTGGAGATTTCAGAAGACACGGCCAGATACCTAGGCCCAATCGCCGACGAGCATCAGATCAAAATCGGCTTCCACAACCACACCCAGGTCAACTTTTCGAGTTGGGAAGTGCCATTCTCCTTTGGAGAGTATCTCGGCATGAACTTCGATGTCGGGCATTACGTGGCTGGGACGAACGAGTCTCCCATTCCGGTGATTGAGCGATATGCCGAGGAAGGACGTATTCTCAGCCTGCACATCAAAGATCGTAAGGTGAACAACGGCGCCAATATGCCGTTTGGTGAGGGCGATACGCCGCTGGGTTTGATCCTGCAATTAATGAAGAGAAATGGATACACGTTCCCAGCGGACATTGAACTCGAGTATGAGGTCCCGGAAGACTCAGATGCCGTGGCAGAGGTTAAGAAGTGTGTCGAGTACTGCAGAAACGCACTAGCTGATGCTGCGGAACCACAGAACCCCATGCGGCCACGATAATCGGACTTGAACGACCCGAGGCTCAGTAATGGCGAAAGGTCACGGCAGCACGCTCGCCGATCGATTGGATGCGATTAACGAATTCGATCGAGAACCGGTCACCGACGACCACCTGCAGGGACCCGGCAACTTCATAGGTTTCTACTCCGGGGAGCATGTCGCCGGAACCGAGTTCGTGATCGGCCCACTCTTCGTGGCCCACGGGGTTTCTGCTGGCGACTTATTTCTGGGGCTGTTGGTCGGAAATCTCCTGGCCGTCTTGTCCTGGGCTTTTTTCTGCGCGCCCATCGCGGTCAGAACCCGGCTGAATCTCTACTGGAAGTTGCGCAAGATCACGGGTCCGCAGCTGCTCTTTTTCTACAACATCGTCAACGCTCTCATGTTCTGCTTCCTCGCCGGGGCGATGATCTCCGTAGCGGCGACGGCGGTGGGGATTCCCTTTGGCATCGCAATGCCAGGGCTGAGCGATCTGTATCCGAGCACTGTGGGGTGGATCGTCACGGTGCTCATAGTCGGCTCGGCTGTGACGCTGCTCGCCATCCTGGGCTTCAAGCAGATCGCCCGGTTCTCCAAGGTGGCAGCGCCGTGGATGTTTCTGGTTTTCGTCGCGTGCGGCGTCGCTGTTCTACCCGAGCTGGGCGTGAACTCCATCGGCGACTTCTGGGCGGTGGCGAACGAGAAGATCTGGACAGGTGCGCCTCTCGAGGGCCGCGCCCACTTCTCGTTTTGGCACATCATGTTCTTCGCCTGGTTCACCAACATGGCGATGCACATCGGGATGGCGGATCTCACGATTCTGAGATACGCGAAGAAATGGCAATACGGGTTCTTCAGCGCCTTCGGCATGTACCTGGGGCACTACGTGGCGTGGATCGCATCCGGCATTCTGGTCGCGCTGGCGATTCAAAATTCCGGCGAGATCGCGCCGGGCCCAATCGCTTATCTGGGAGCCGGCATCGCCGGACTCGCCGCAGTCGTCGTCGCCGGGTGGACGACGGCCAACCCGACGATCTACCGCGCGGGTCTCGCCATGCAGACGATCACGCCGAACTGGAAGCGTTGGAAAATGACGCTCGCTGTCGGCGCTATTACCTCGATCGCGGCGCTGTTTCCGGCGCTCATGATGCGTCTACTCGAATTTGTCGCGCTCTATGGCCTGATCCTGATGCCGATGGGTGCCGTTATCTTTGCGGACTTCTGGCTCCTGCCGCGGTTGGGGCTGCGCCAGGACTACGCGGACTGGAAAGAA
Source organism: Gemmatimonadota bacterium (assembly GCA_039588935.1). GTDB lineage: Bacteria > Gemmatimonadota > Gemmatimonadetes > Gemmatimonadales > GWC2-71-9 > JBDGYW01. The sequence continues at coordinate 2,355 of JBDGYW010000379.1, forward strand.
ATCGCCTTCAGCTGGCCGGCGGCTGCATCCTGGGGTCTTTCGCTCGCGGCCTGCTGGGGGCTCAATGCCGTCTGGGGTCTGCAAGTCTTTTTCCTGGGCCTCCCAGGCTGGTTCCTGGCCACGGGGATCTACATTGCGCTTTGCTACGCGCAGCAGAAAGCTCCCGGAAACAAGCAGACCGGTGTATACGCGGGGGGCAACGCATGAGATACATACTCAAGGCCGGATCTTTCGTCGGGCTCGTGCTGACCGTCATACCGGCGTTTCTCGTCTTCTCGGGGAGACTGACCTGGGATACGCACGCCCTGCTCATGGCCGTCGGCGCTCTGCTCTGGTTCGTTACGGCGCCCTTCTGGATGGTCAAAGATGATGTTACTCATAACCCGACAGACGAATGATCGAGTCCGAACGAATCCGACAAATCAACCGGGTGGGTGCCGCTGCTCACGAACGGAATGCCGAGTTTCTCAGGAAAAACTTGGATGAACGAGGACTCGACTTCGAGAGAGTCGTCGAACAGATTGGGACATTCGAGGTGGCAATCCCCTCCTGGGCCCTCGGTACTGGCGGAACACGCTTTGGACGGTTCCCCGGTCCCGGTGAGCCGCGCGACGTCTACGAGAAGCTGGAAGACATCTTGGTTGTCAACCGTCTGACGGGGGCAGCGCCGCGCGTCTCACTCCATATCCCATGGGACGAACCGGACGACGCGCAGGCTCTCGTGGACCGTGCGAGCGAATTCGGGCTCGGTTTCGACGCCGTCAACTCGAACACGTTTCAGGATCAGCCCGGCCAGGCTCTCAGCTACAAGTTCGGTTCACTCGGTCACACCGACGCGGCGGTCCGGAATCTAGCTGTCGCGCACAATCTGCATGTCATCGAACTGGGCCGAAAGCTGGGCTCCGAGGCAATCACGATCTGGCTGGCCGACGGGTCGAACTACCCGGGGCAAACGCACTTTCGGCGTAGCTTCGAACGCGTTCTGGCGAGTCTGCAAGCTATCTACACACACCTTCCCGAGAGCTGGCAGCTCTATACAGAACACAAACCCTACGAGCCGGCCTTTTACTCGACGGTTGTTCAGGACTGGGGATCATCGCTTCTGCTCGCACAAGCACTGGGTGAGAAGGCATCGTGTCTGGTCGACCTGGGGCATCATCTCCCGAACACGAACATCGAAATGATCGTCGCGCGGCTTTTGACGGCGGGCAAACTTGGCGGATTTCATTTCAACGATTCGAAGTACGGTGACGACGATCTGACGGCCGGCTCTATCCGACCGTATCAGCTGTTCCTGATCTTCAACGAACTCGTGGATGCCGAATTGGAGCTTGGTGACGAGTTCGAGCCTGCGTACATGATCGACCAGAGCCACAACCTCAAGGATCCGATCGAAGCGCTTCTGCAGAGCGTCGTCGCCTTGCAGAACGTTTATGCTCGCGCGCTACTGGTGGATCGCACGCTCCTCTCCGAGTTCCAGGAGTCGAACGATGTGATGATGGCGGAGCGGACGCTGACTGAAGCTTATGAGACGGACGTGCGGTCCTTGACGGCGGAAGCGCGGCTGAGGAACGGAGGGGCGATCGATCCCGTTTGGGCATTTCGCGATTCCGGTTATCGAGAGAGCGTGACTCGAGCGCGAACATTGGGCGCCTACGTCCCACCCAAGAGCTTGTGAATACAGAAGAGTCGAGGTCCTATCTGGCTTTCGACCTGGGAGCGTCGACGAGCCGCGCGTTCCTGGGCACGCTTTGCGGGCCGGGGATCGAGATGTCTGAGCTACACCGATTCACCACCCCGGTGCTCGAGGCCGACAGCCACCTGTACTGGGACCTCGATGTTTTGTGGGCGGAACTCAGGAAGGGACTCGAAAAAGCAAGGGCGGCCGCCCCGGGGCTCAGGAGTCTTTCAGTGGACTCGTGGGGTGTCGACTATGTCTTGCTCGACGCGTCGGGCACGCCGCTTCGGAATGCCCACTGCTATCGCGAGCCGCGAACTGACGGCGTGATGGAGCGGGCCTTCGAGGTTGTGACGGCGAGCGAGATCTACTCTACAACGGGCATACAGTTTCTCCCGTTCAACACGCTCTACCAGGTTCTAGCCGACGCGCAGGACGCAGAGCTCGGCGACGCAGAGTTTCTGCTCCCCATCGCTGATTACTTCAACTACCGGTTCTCTGACCGCAGGGCTGTTGAAATCTCTTTGGCCAGCACGACGCAGCTGATGGACGTGAACACGAGACAATGGTCGCGTTCGCTTTTGGAGAAGTTCGGATTGGAACAATCTCTGTGGCCGGAGATCGTTGAATCCGGAACCCGCCTTGGTCCGGCGTTGTTGGACCCGCGGTTGGAAGTCCTGGCGACGTGTTCGCACGATACCGGCAGCGCAGTCGCGGCAGCTCCCGCGATCGGGCAAGCCGAGAATTGGGCCTACATCAGTTGTGGAACGTGGTCGTTGATGGGTGTGGAGAGGCGCAAGCCGCTCGTGTCGGAAGACGCGCGGGAAACGGGATTCACTAACGAGGCCGGTCTGGACGGCACGATCCGTTTCTTGAAAAACCTTACCGGGCTCTGGGTGCTGCAGGAATGTATGAGGGAGTGGAAGGTGTCGGAGCGGATCGATTGGCAGGATCTAGAGCGCAAAGCGAGAGAGGAGATCGGCACGAACGGGCAAGCTCGCGGCGTAACACTTGTCAATCTCGACGACGGCCTGTTCCTCCCTCGCGGGCCAATGGAAGATCGGATCCACGCCTATTGCCGCGAGCACGGCTTGGGGAGGCTGGAATCTCGGGGTGAGATCGTACTCTCGATCCTTTCGAGCATAGCAGAGAGCTACCGGCGTACGCTGGCCGAACTCGAGAGCATCACGGGAACGGCGTACGATCGGATCCACCTGTTTGGGGGTGGATCGCAGAATGCGCTCCTTTGCGAACTCACGGCCAACGCTTGCCGGTGCGAAGTGGTGGCGGGTCCGGCCGAGGCCACCGCGATGGGGAACCTTCTGATCCAGGTGCGAACGATGGGAGATCTGCCGGCCGGCAAGAGCATTCGCGACATCTCCGCGGCGTCGAGCGATCTGCAGGCGTATTTGCCCCGTTCAGACTGATATCTAATACGCGGTTGGATGCCTGCCGCGTCGCACGGAAGACCGAAAAACCAGCACCTAACGGACGCAACCCCAGGCGCATAGATACGCGCCTGCCCGCCCTATTGCGGTACCATCACCGAGGTTCGTGCTCCCCATGATACCAGCTTCCACCTGGAAGCGGTCGGTAGATGGGAGCGGCAACAGAGACAGTCCCGCAAACAGAGCCGCGGCGTACCACCACGCCGAGCGGTGTCTACCGGCCCCGTCGTCCTCAGGCATCACCGCTATATCGTCTCATCGAGGATCACTTCGACGAGTTTTGCACCGTCTACGACGAGCGCTTCGCGCGGCGCTGGGGCTACTGGCGACCGGTGGTCGGCGATGTGGTCGACAAGTTCCTCGCCTGCGGGATCCTGAAACACGGTTTCGCGCGTGTGCGCTGCGGCTCCTGCAAGCATGAGTTCCTGCTGGCGTTCTCGTGCAAGTGCAGATACTTCTGCCCAAGTTGCCATGCTAAACGCCTCGCGCTGTGGGGCCTCTGGCTCGAGGAGACCCTACTCGCCGACGTGCCGCACCGGCAGGTGGTGCTCGCCGTACCCAAGCGGCTCAGGCCCTATTTCCTCTACGACCGCAAGCTCCTCGGCGAACTCTCCCGGGTTGCGGCACGCACCGTTATTTCGTTCATGCGGGCCACTGTAGGTGAGAAAGATCTCTCCGTCGGCATAGTCTCATCGATCCAGACCCACGGCTCGCTCGCCAACTGGCACCCACATTTGCACATGCTGGTCACCGACGGCGGTTTTCGGCCGGACGGCACCTTCGTCCACCTGCCCCTCCACGACGTCGCCACTCTCACCGAGGCGTTCCGCCGCGCGGTCCTCAAGATGTTCGTCAAGCGTGACCTGATGGACATCGAGACGGCTCAGAGCATGCTCAACTGGCCGCACTCGGGATTCCACGCGCACGACGGAGTTTGGGTCGCGGCCGA
>JBDGYW010000380.1:0-8173 GCA_039588935.1 Gemmatimonadota bacterium
GATCGAGTCGATCTTCAACGAGCAGCTGGCCAATAACGTGGCTCGAGCAGCTGAAGCAATGGGAGCAGCACCGGCAGACCTTCCTGATGTGGCTCCGATATTCTGGCAGTCCGATAGTGGATGGATCTTCCCCGTAGCTGGGGAGAACAACTGGAGTGCTGGTGGCTTTCTCTATGAACGAACCCCTGGCGCAGTGGCGGCCGGCAGAACACCGATCCACGAGGGCATCGACATTGGTGCCACCAAGGGCACTCCGGTCGTTACGCCCGTAAGCGGTCGTGTGGTGTCCGCTACTCACGGGTCAAAGGGTGGTCATCAGGTCAAGATCATGGGTGACGATGGGATCATCTACTTCTTCTCACACATGAACTCGACGCCACCGGTCACGTCCGGTCAGACGGTGCGGGCAGGCCAGTGGATCGGGGCAGTGGGGAACTCGGGGAACGCAGCGGGTACTGCACCACACCTGCATTTCACGATGCGTGACGCACAGACTCAACAGCTGGTCAACCCTTCGAGCTACCTGTCGGGAGCCGAAGCCAACGGCGGTCAGTTTGGTGGACTCGAGAACAACTTTGGGATCGATGCTCCACAGGACAACGGTGGCATGGTGGCTGCCATGTTCCAGAGCGTTGCCGACCAGATGTCGGGACCGGAGCGTGCCGACTACCGGGAACTTGGGCTTGAGGAACAGGATGCAGCTGCCGTCATAGGCACAGACGTGCCCGCAGCACCGGCTCAGCGGCCCGTAGAGCGATTCCTCGGAGCAGCCGGGGCAGGACCAAGGTGAGTTGATATGGCACTCTCTCGTGGCGACCGAGGTGATCAGGTCAGGAAGCTCCAGGCAGCACTCAAGGCTGCCGGATACGACCCTGGCCGGATCGACGGGATCTTTGGACCCTTGACTCAAGCAGCCGTTGTCAACTATCAGGCAGCCAACGAGCTCACAGCCAACGGCCAGGCCGACGATGGACTGTTGGAACTGCTTGGCATCGAGGTCACGGGCGGAAGTGAGGGAGCCGGGGATCCGACCAGTGGATCGGGCGGTGATTACACAGATGCCGAAGACACTCGATTCATTGGTCTCCCCGGCCACCCGGAGCTGTGGTTCAACAAGGACACCGGCGAGTCATACATCGTCTACAACATCCCCGGCACCGAGCCACCCGTCCCGCTGATCTTCACGGTCTCGAGCGAGAACGATCTCAACTCGTTCTTCGGGAACGGTGATGTGCTCTATGACCGACGCATGACCGAGGATCAGATCACAAGTGTGGGAGGTATCGAGTTTGGATCGACAGACAGTATCAACCTGGCAGATGGCGACCCGTGGGCGGGCTTCATGTCTCGTATGGAACGAGCTATGGAAGTCCAACCCTGGCTCAAGGATCCGGAAGTGTTTGCTCTGTTCGCCGGAGCTTGGCTTGAAGGACGTTCCCTCGAACCATGGGAGCTTCAAACCACCGACTACTGGCAGGGACTCAACGAGGCAGAGCGAGCCTGGATCAATCTGACGGCCAGCGATCCCAGCCAAGCCGAAACGGTGTTGGAAGATGCTTTCACCTCGACGTACAACTCATTCAAGGATCTCGGAGTAGACCCACCGGCAGAACTGGTGGAGTTCTTCGCCATGAAGATCACTGCCGGCCACTGGTCCACCGACTATGCAGCCGACCAACTACTCAATGTCACCGGAGTGCGGCAGGGTGGGGCCAACGCCTTCGACGCCGAGCTCCGCACGTTCATCAAGAGCAACGAGCTCGAGGTCGGTCAGGCGATCATGGGTACCAGCGAGGTTGAGGATCTGTTCAACCGGTGGCTCGGCCCGAACTTCATGCCCAACCCGAATCAGCTCAAGCAATGGTCCGACAAGCTCCGACGCAATCCGGAAGCAACCCGTGAGGAGCTGACGGACATGCTTCGACAGCAGCGGCTTGCTCTCTTTCCTGAGTACACCGACCCCAACCGCACCTACCAGGACATTGCGGCACCGTGGCGGAACTTCGCCAATCAGATGTGGGGTCAGATACCGGATGAAACCGATCCGACATTCATCCAACTGGTGCGTCTCAACGATGCTGCCGAGGGTGGCCGGTTGCTGCGCAAGGAAGGCATCAAGCGTGGCGTCGAGTCGATGACGCAATCCACCATGATGGGTCTCTATGAGCAGATCGGCGGGAATGTGAGGAACCCGATATGACCACCAGGGACTACACCGATTCCCGTACTTTTGAGTCGGGAGTCGGGGATGTTGACAACGAGTACACCGACTCTGGTGACTTCGAGGAACGTCCTGAGGACACAACGATCAGTGGCAAGAAGCAACAGATCAACGAAATGTGGGCGCTCATGCCCTGGATGCCTCGTCGCTTGGTACGGATGTATGTCGAGGAGTTCATCGAGCACGGTGACACCGAGCTGGCATGGGCTCGAGTACAGGCATCCGATGAGTACGAGATGTTCTTCCCAGGGAACCGGCGCAGAGACGGGACGCTGCGCTACACCGAGATGCAGTACGCCCAGGTCATCGAGAACTTCGAGCAGACCATCAGTAACGTCGGGGTCAACCCTCGCCTCTTTCGTGATCAGTTTGGCGAGCTGATCCGAGGAGGGGTGGACCCAACCGAGTTCGGGCAGAGGGTCTCCGCTGTCACGGAGAGGGTGCGCTTTGCGAGTGAGGATATTCAGGCGCAGTACCGAGACCTATGGGGCTTCGAGATCACCAACGCTGGCCTCATTGCTTCGGTGATGGACCCACAAGGGCTCGGCCAGGAGATTCTAAACCGTCGTATCACGATGGCCGAGATCGGTGGTGAAGCAGCAGAGTCGGGCTTCGACCTGCGACGTGGCTTCATCGATCAGCTGTTTGATGCCGATATGTCCAAGGTCCAAGCCGATGCCCTATTCGGTGAGGCAGCCAATGTGCTGCCCGCCCTCCAGGTGCTTGCCAGTCGTCATGCCGATCCAGACGATGACTTCGATATCTACGAGTTCTCGAACGCCATGGTGTTCGATGACCCGTTCCAGAGACGCCGGATGCGGAGGCTGTTCAACCAGGAACGAGCGTCGTTCCAAGAGGGTGGCAGCTTCACTGTGGCGAGAGACCAGGCAGGGGGTCTGGCGGGGCTCGAAGCCCGCTAAGTGCAGACCCCGCTCCGGCTATGGGATAGGTGGGAGCGGGGTCTGTACTCCACATCCAGCGCTGGTATGTAAGGATCATACGCAGAAACGCCCCCCGGCCGTAACACTAGGGGGCGTTTCTGATGCTGAGAACCAGTCGAAGCAACGAATTGTCGTGCTCTGCCAATTGAGCTACACCCCGAAGGGTGACGGGACTCGAACCCGCAACCACGTCGTTATCAGCGAAGTAAGTCACTTCTTCGCATCAGCCATGCTATGTTACCAGCACCGGTCGGGGGCCAGCCCCACCGAGTAACTAAAGCGGACTACTGGTCAGCTGACCCGCTCGCAGTCCGCAGGGTTCGTCACCCGAGCAGGTACATGATGGTTGAGCGCAGTGCCGGTAGGTGGCAGACAGCTCCCGTTTGTATCTGCGCCATCATGATCAGCGTGTCATCTGTCGCCCGTCAGTGGGTACGACTGCATACCCATTGCTAGCGGTAGCGCAGGCCTCAAGGAGAATGGGTATGACCGCACAAGATCTGACAGGTACAACCGGTACCTCGAACCAGACCACTACCCCGGTAGAGCCGGCCGCCACTGAGCAGCCCGCAGAAGGGCAGACATCTGGTGCCGAGGCGCTTGTTGCGTACAAGGATCGACTCGAGAAGGAGAACCGGGAGCTGCGAGAGCAGCTGTCCGCCCAGCACATCAGGGCGATCGGCCTCGAACCCGACAAGGGATTGGGGAAGGCGATCGTCAAGGAGTTCAAGGGCGAGCTCACCGTGGAGGCTCTTGCAGCCTTTGCTCTCGAGGAGTACCAGTACGAAACCACGCAGGCCCCAACGGTCGATGCAAATGTCATCCAGCAAGCACAGGCACAAGCCGACCTTGTTGCCTCGGCATCGCAACCCATTGTTCCTTTGACCGAAGCCGACAAGCTGGCGCAGCACGATGCCAAGCTCGCTGATCCCGACTCCTCACGTCAGGATGCGGAAGCAGCGGTGCGTGACAAGTTTGCTGCCTTCAGCGATCGGCTCATTCCGAACTAGACAGAGGAGGTGAGGAAGGATGGCCGCATTCGGCGCAGGAGACCAAGTAACTGCATCAGTACCAACTGGTGGTGTAGCAGGCTGGGGTACCTGGAACCTTCCGAACTTTGTGGGTGAGCTGTTCAGGCTCTCCCCAATGGAGACACCCTTTTTGTCGATGATCGGAGGACTCTCAGGTGGTGAATCGCTGGATCGTCCAGTGTTCACTTGGCAGGACACGCTGCACCGAGCCCCGGCGCTTCAGTCCGTGGTAGAGGGCGATGACGCCGTTTTCACGATTCAGAAGCGAAACGAGCTCCGCAACGTGGTTGCCATCCACCAGTACGGAGTCGAGCTGTCGTACACGAAGCAGGCCTCCACAGGTCTCCTCGGTACCGGTGGTACGACCCCGAACACGGGCGCAACCTCCATCCTCGGCAATCAGCCGGTCGGAAACGAAATGGCATGGCAGCTCCAGATCAAGCTGGAGCAGGCCGCCCTCGATGTTGAGGTGATGTTCCTCACTGGTACGTTCGCATGGTTGAACGACGGTGAAGCACGACAGACTCAAGGCATCGAAGGTGCTGTCTCGACCGACACCCGCACCGACTACACGGCTACCTCCGGGCAGACGTGGGATCGGGCAGCGGTCAACGACATCATGCAGAAGATGTGGGACAACGGCGCTCCCATGCGGAACTGTGTCAACTTCGTCGGTTCGTCCGAGAAGCTCGACCTTGCAGCTTCGTATGCCAACCAGTCCGGTTGGAACCAGGAGCCACGTTCGACCAACCGCTTCGGTGTGAATGTCACCGATATCGAGACCGAGTTCGGCGCACTGCCGATCGTTCTCAACCGTCACATCTCGGCCAACTCGGCACTCATTGTCGAAATGGACGTGACGGCTCCATGCTTCCTGCCGATTCCGGGGAAGGGTCACTTCTTCCTCGAGCCTCTCGCCAAGAGCGGTGCATACGACCGTATGCAGCTCTACGGGGAGATCGGTTTGAAGTACGGGCCTGCCGGTTGGCATGGTCGTGCATTCGTGCTGAACCAGCCGTAATCGAAAGGAGAGTGGGGGCCTTCGGGCCCCCACATCCCAATGCCAATCCTCTCTCAGAACTTCGGTAAGAACGTCAGGCACCGTCTGGCTCACAAGGTGCTGGTGGCGCTCAACAACGCCTTCAGTGGTGGCACCACGGATCAGGTGTTCACCAAGTTGTCCGCCACCGAGGATGACTATGGCTGGGCGGATGCAGCAGGCGGTGCAGGTTTGACCACCAAGGGTGATCTGCTTGGTCATGACGGCACCGATGAAGTTCGCATCCCCGTCCATGCCACCGATGGCCACATGATCGAGGTACACGCTGCCTCGGCAGCTGGCCTGCGCTATGTAGCGAAGCCATCAGGCACCGTCGCTTCACCAGGCACCCGCATGGATGCTCTGTTCTCAAATGCCGGTGCAACGGCTTACGAGTCACACGAGTTCATTGTCAATGTGGTGGCATTTGGTGCCGATCCCACCGGAGTAGCCGACTCAGCAGCTGCTTTCCGATCAGCTCGAGATTGGATCGATACGAACCTCAGTGGCTTCGGGATGATCTTTGTACCTGCCGGCGAATACCTGTTCACGACCACTGAAACCGTGTCGGTTCGTGGCACGAATCGCACTACGCATTGCCACATCCACGAAGGCATCCACGTCGTTGGTTCTGGGTTCGGGTCAGGTCGATCCCAAGGTGCAGGAGACAACCAGCTCGCACCCACCACGATCCGCTCCACGGCAACGGTGTGGGCCATCTTCCTCATGCACGCCACCGGCGACGTACCCGATTGGCGTGGCGCTTCGATTCGCCAACTTCACATCAAAGACGATTCGGCATCGAACAACTCGGTGGACAACGGCATCGTCGTCTCGGGTGGACTCATCTACGCACACATCGAGCACGTGTCCATCTCGAACATTGAAAAGACGACCGGTTGGGGTATTCACTGGTTCCGAGCCAACAACAACCAGCCGTCTCAGTACGGGCGTGTTACCGACGTCATCATTTCCCGGTCTTACAACGGCATGTGGATCGAAGGTAATGCACCGGACACCATCATTACTCGTCTTTCCATTCTTCGTGATGGTCTCACCGGTGGCAACGGTACCGGTCTCCGCATCGAGTCGTCGAAGATCACGGTGCGTGACAGCGAAGTGCAATTCTTTGATGTCTGTGTTGAAGTTGGCAATGCCGGTGACAGTCGAGGCAAGCACATCCTCCTCGATAACATCATCCACATTGAGGGTGACACCGGGGTAGCGGATGGCACCTACGCCTCGGCATTGAAGATGACCGGCACCTCCGGTCAGGACGAGCTACCTATTCTCCGAGGCATCGATCTCGGCAACGGTGCCAAGTTCACCAACTGGCTCGAGCTGGTCCAGATGACCGACTGTCGTATCTATGACTTCCGCATCCGTGACAACAAGTGGCTTGGTGTGCAATCATCGGATGCCAAGTTCGATGTCACAAGCAGCACCGGACTGATCGATGGAGCGGATCTGACAACATGAGAAACCTTCTACGTATCCGACAGAAGCAAGTCAACCCAGAGCGCCTGGTCCGTGTGGGCCTCGCTACTGCTGATGGTGAGTCGCCTGGCATGCTGACACGATTGCCCAGCCGGTTGGCAAGCGAGCGATCGACAAGGCCAACGATGCGGTGCGTCACCTCCCCAAGCGGGAGCAGATCATCAAGGTGGGTCAGGCCGGCGAGTCCACCAAGATCATCCCCAAGAAGGTACCGACGATGCTGCCGCCTGCCACGGCAGACGTACTCCCTGGTGATCACCGGTACGCCTACCAGCTGGAGAAGAACGATCATGTGCTGAACCTTGGCGACCCGACCCCTGAGTTCGGGCGCTGGTTCCGCATCCTCGAGAACCCTGAGCAAGCCGTCGTGGATGGACACGTCGTCAACGTCAAGCTGCAAGTGCTGACCGAGACGGGGTACCGTGCCACGATGGACCTGCAAGGCAACGCAGCCGTCAAGATCATTCGAGACAAGGAGAATCCGTATGGCTGACTACGTATACACAATCTCGCTCTTTGAGCTCGCTCGGGTGAACTGGGCGACTCTTGACATCCGATCCGTGGTGATGGATGACGAGGAAGCAGAAGCAACGATGCGAGATCACGCCGATATGGCAGCTCTGATTGCTGCTGTCGGTAACACCACCTTTGGTGAAACCGTCGTGACCGGCTACTTGGACTTCCAGCACGCCGCACAAACGGCGACTCCGGATCTGGTGAACAACCGGTACGACTACGACATGGACGACGCTTCCTTTGGTGCGATCGGCAATGCCACCAACGGGACAGCTGTGTCGATCATCACGTATGACTTCGATACGTCCGATGCCCTGTCCGAGCCGGTGAGTCATCATGATGCCGTGTTCACCACCGATGGCACTGCCGTGACGGTGCAGTGGGCAGCTGCTGGTGTGTGGCGAGCCGCAGCTTGAGTGCATAGGAACAGAGTTCTGCTGCTACGTCTACGACGGAAAGCGATGCGAGTACGCAGTTGAGAATGTCGATGGCAGGACTTATGCCTGTGGGCTGATGGTCAAGTACGACGATTGGGATACCGTGATTGCTTCACCCGAATACAAACCAATCGGTGACAGGTGGGCGTCCCGTGGTAATGCGGTCCCGTTCGACTACTGCCGATCGTTCAACCCGGTGTTCTGTTGCCGTCCCGAGGGCCGCACCGCCGAGTCGCATCATGTGATGGGTAGCTGATGGCTACCTGGATACGTTCGTTGTCGGCCGACCTGAATGGTTCAGCGAACACAGATCTCACCGGAAGCCCCGATGTCGATAACGACACGGCCCCAGGCGACTTCGACCCAGCCAACGTCAACTCGGTGCGGTTCCAGTGGACAGTGGATGTGTTGTCCGGCACCTTTGTTGATGACAGTTACCAAACCGATGACGTGATCCTCGAAGTATCCCCTGGTGGTACTCAACTCGCAAA
>JBDGYW010000381.1:0-6418 GCA_039588935.1 Gemmatimonadota bacterium
CTACCGGTCAACAGGAAACCTGACGGGACCATGCACAGTTGGTAATGCGTGGCGGTTCCATCATGCATCGCTTCGGAACTTTCGCGCTGGTTCTCTCCGTGGCTCCGCTGGCGTGCGGAACCCGCGGCGACGTGACGGTCATCAAACTCGCGCACGGACTCGACCCCAGTCACTCAGTTCACCGCGCCATGGAGTTTCTGGCAGAGCGGGTGGCCGAAGAGTCGGGCGGAACAATGCGCATCGACATCTATCCGAGCGAACAACTCGGCAGTGAGCGGCAGGCGCTGGAACTTCTCCAGATCGGAAGCCTTGGAATGACCAAGGTGTCGGCAGCCGTGCTCGAGAACTTTGCGCCGCCGTACAAGGTGCTAAGCCTGCCTTACATATTCGATACCGAGGCTCACAAGTGGGTGGTGCTCGAGGGCGGGATCGGACAGGAGTTGCTGCAGTCGGCCGTATCGTCCCGTTTGTATGGCCTCTGCTACTACGACGCTGGTAGCAGGAGCTTCTACACTATCGACCGCCCCATTCATGAGCCGGCCGACCTCGAGGGATTGAAGATCCGCACCCAGGAGAGCGCCTCGGCGATGCGCATGGTGAGCGCGCTAGGCGGTTCCGCGACCCCCATATCTTGGGGTGAGTTGTATACGGCGCTGCAGCAGGGTGTTGTGGACGGTGCAGAAAACAACCCACCGTCATTCCATCTGTCCCGGCACTATGAGGTTGCCCGCTATTACTCGCTAAACGAACACACCGGCGTCCCTGACGTGCTGCTCATCAGCACTGTCATATGGGAGGATTTAACAGACGTACAGCGGCAGTGGCTGCGAGCGGCGGCCGAAGAATCGTCTCACTACCAGAAAGCCTTGTGGCAACAAGCCACAGAAGAGGCGCTTCGGGTAGTTCAAGAAGCGGGTGTCCAAGTATTCCGTCCGAACAAGACTCCTTTTGTCGAACTGCTCGCACCACTGAACACAGAAGATCGGGACGACGCGGTCGTGTACTCGCTGGTCCAACGAATCAGAGCTGCTGCCGATAGCATCGCCAGTATACCATGAACCTGGCGCCATGCTCATGACCAACACCACCAGCACTGTCAACCGCGCACTGGGTTGGGTACTCGTGGTCCTCATGGGCATCTCTGTAGTCAATGTCCTGTGGCAAGTGTTCACGCGGTTCGTGCTCGCCGATCCCAGCTCGTTCACCGATGAGCTTGCTCGCTTCCTCCTGATATGGATAGGACTCCTGGGCGCGGGGTATGCCGCGGGCAGCAAAATGCATCTTGCCATCGACCTGCTACCGTCGAAGCTCGAGGGGCGTCCTCGATTCTATTTGGGAGTGCTGGTCGAGAGCGCCGTTTTCCTCTTTGCGGTGTCGGTGTTGGTGATCGGTGGATTCAGCCTCATGGCACTCACGCTCACGCTCGGTCAGACTTCCACGGCACTCCGCATACCCATCGGATACGTGTATCTCGCGCTGCCTTTGAGTGGGCTGTTGATCATGTACTATGCAGTCGTGGCAGTAGCCGGACACTACAGCGAGCTGCAAAACGGCGATGGAGATGGCACGAGGCGGCCACAGTGACGGAATGGCTCGATGTCATCGTGCTCGGGCTTTCATTTGTTGCCCTGCTGGCAATCGGAGTCCCGGTGGCATTCTCCATCGGAATCTCTACTGTACTCGTGATGCTGCTGAGCATCAAGACGATGCCGGCTCTCACCACCATGGCACAGCGCATCGCGACGGGTCTTGACTCGTTTACGTTACTGGCGATCCCGTTCTTCATACTCGCCGGGCAGTTGATGAATCGAGGGGGAAGCGCCCGCCGCCTTATAGAATTCGCCAAGGCTCTTGTGGGAGGGCTTCCCGGCGGACTTGCACACGTAAATGTGCTCGCCGCCATGTTGTTCGCTGCGATATCGGGATCGTCCGTCGCCACAGCGTCAGCTGTCGGGAGCATCATGGGGCCGCACATGGAGGAGGATGGCTACGAGCGCAGCTTCGGCGCAGCTGTGAACATCACTTCCGCGACAACTGGGCTGATCATCCCGCCGAGCAACATTCTCATTGTGTATTCATTGGCGAGCGGCGGAGTGTCCATAACAGCGCTCTTCCTCGCCGGTTACCTGCCCGGACTTCTCGTCGGACTGTCGCTGATGCTCGTGGCCGGCGTGTTGGCCGCGCGAAGGAGGTACCCGATTGCGCCGCGCACTGGTTGGCGGGAGACATTCAAACGTTTCTTCGCCGCCCTACCCAGCTTGCTTTTGCTTGTCGTCGTTATGGGTGGAATCGTATCGGGAGTGTTCACTGCAACCGAAGCGGCTGCGGTTGCTGTCCTGTACGCACTCATTCTGGCGCTGGTCTATCGGGAGATCACGGTGCGCGATCTTCCTGAGATACTGCTCAGCACGTCATCCACAACCGCGATCGTGTTGCTGCTGGTGGGAACGTCCATCGGTATGTCCTGGATTCTCGCGTACGAGAACATCCCTCAAAACGTAACGACGGCGCTGATGGGCATCACGGACAACAAGATTCTGATCCTGCTGTTCATCAACGTGATCCTGCTGGCCGTCGGAGTGTTCATGGATATCACGCCGGCGGTTCTGATCTTCACTCCAATTTTCCTGCCGATAGCCGTTCAGCTCGGCGTCGATCCGACACATTTTGGCATTATCATGGTCCTCAACCTATGCATAGGGTTGTGCACACCACCCGTTGGGACCGTGCTCTTCGTGGGCGTTGGAGTTGCGCGGACATCGATCACAAAGGTGGTGCGACCACTGATGCCACTTTACGTAGCGATGATCGTGGCGTTGATGATCGTGACGTACTTGCCCGGTTTGAGCTTGTGGCTACCTACCTTGTTTGGGGCAAGGTGAGAGCGGCGTTTTTCAGCCGCACCTCTGCACCCGTAGTTATGTAATCGCGATCGGGTTGATCGGACTCCCCGCCCCTCCAGATATTCTCAACGGCGCAATCACGACGAACGACTCATATGCTCGATTGGCAGCGAGTTCGTTCAAGTCGAGCAGTTCCATCAGGTAGAGCCCCAGATCTCGTATCCCAATCCGGTGTATCGGCAAATCTGCCGGGGGTATGGAGTCCAGCACCTCGACGGCAAGGTTGTCCGCTCCGACTGCCGCGACGTCATTGGCTTTGAGCCATGGCAAGGTGGTCTCGTCGATGCCCGGCTCACCGGCGTCGAACAGAGCGCGATCTTTCATGAGCACGTTTATCCAACCAGTGCGAATCAACAGGATGTCACCGGATCGTATCTCAACGTGTTGCGCCGCCGCACACGCATCGAGATCGTCCGCCGTGATCGGCTCGGCAAGGGCCAGGTGGTCGACACCCTTCCAACCGGCAATGTCGAGAAGTACGCCACGCCCGACCAGAAACGGGACGTTGTCGATGGAGTTCCGCGTCACACCGTGGCTCGTCATGTGCTCGCTGGTCTCGAAGCCATTGTACAGCTTGTCGTCGTACCAGATGTGACACAGCGCGTCTATATGGGTACCCGAGTGTGAATGCATCACGAGCGCATCGCCTGAACTGTTCCGACCAACCTTGTTCTTCGTGAACTCGGTAGTACGCCACATCTTGTGGCGTGGTGGCCATTGAGCCCCGTGAGTCTCCAATGGAACAGACAGACTGTAGACCTTCCCCGTGCCCACGAGATTCGCTGCTTCCCTGACATGCTCTTGGGAAATCAGGTTGAGTGTACCTCGCTGATCGTCATCGCCCCAGCGGAGCCAGTTGGATAGCGCGTCTTTCGGGGACTCGCTCATAGTGATGTCTCCAGGTCGTGACTGAAGCTCGTTGCCCTTCTTCTCAACTGCAGAATAACACCTCTGCACGCGAGTCGCGGGCTCATCGTTGGAAGCACGTAGTTCTCGAGAGTAGCGGCGATCGCGCAGTTCGAACCTACATTGCGCCATTGTTCACGCCCGTGCGACAACGTGGGGTTGTCGGGCATGCCCCGCCACTGCTGTTCAATCTCTGATCGCTCGAAGGATGTAGCCCTCGATGAGGCCAATCATGCTGAGCGGCATCGTATCGTAGTATGCGCCAGCTGTGAATACGACGGTCAACTCCAACTCGGGAAACACAAAGACAACCTGCCCGCCCCAACCTGATGCACGAACATGCTCGACTTCTCCCTCCCTGAACCTGGATCGCCCCAACCACCAGTTGTAACCATACCCGCATAGCGTCCTGTATTGCTTGAGGAGGGGAGTATGCAGCTGCGTGGAGACATTCACCCACTCCTCCGGCACTATATGCTCGCCGTTCCATACCCCGCCATTGAGATAAAGCGCGCCGAGCTTCGCCATATCGCGCGGACGGAGCGACACACCGCCTGATGCGAAAGTCACCTCATCAGCCAAAGGAAACCTGATCCACTCGTACGCTTCGATGTCCAGAGGCTGAAACAGGTATCGATCCGCAAACTCGACCAGCGTGCTCGACGAGGAGGTTCTGCGCACGATCTCCCCGAGGATGTTCGTGTCGCCACTGTTGTAGTGGAACTCACCCCCAACGTCGAATACCATGGGACGGCCAAGAAGATGCTCCATCGGATCGGTCGCGTTGAACATCTGGAAGTGCGAATCCCTCGGGTCGTCGAACCCGTAGGCATGTTCGTTCCAGTCGAACCCTGAACAGAATGAGAGCAGATGCTCCAACGCAATCTGCCCGTTGTCGTTCCTCACCAGGTCAGAGTGTTCCGGAAAGTACGAGAACAGAGGGTCGCCGACACCGCGAATGAAACCCCGCTCGATGGCAATGCCGACCAGAGCGGAAGTGATGCTCTTGGACACCGAAGCCACGTAGTGGAGGGTCTCTCGATCGTGGCTCCTATGAACCGGAGCCAAGGTTCTCGAATCCAGGTCCACACCAGGCCAATACTCCTCGAAGACGAGCCTCTGGTTCTTGACGATCAGAATACTGTGGATCAGATGGTCTTCCGTGTCTGCTATCAGATCCAACAGGGCCAGCAACGAATCTGGTTCCATTCCCACTTCTTCGAGTGACGCCGTTTCCCAACCGTCATCTGTTGCAAGAGGGATTTGGTACCCGTCGTCCGGGCCCGTGAGAAGATCGCAGGCTGCCCCTATTGAAACGACAAGCCAAAGCAGAACGTAGGAACGCAGCGTACTCTGCATGTGTCGAATCCTCACTGCCTCACTATGGGCAGCTCAATCTTCGAGGCGTGCACCGAGTTTCGTTCTAACGTTATCACTGGCTCTCCCGTCGTGGGGATCCGCTCGAAAAGCCCAGCGTCGTCTCCCGCAATCGCGACACGGATGCGCTGTCCCGCCCTGATCACTACCGACGTTGGCAGCAATCCGAACGTCAGCTCCGCTATCTCTCCAGGAACGAGCGGTTCGCCGTCCTCCTCCTTGAACGAGTGATACGGGATCGGCAGCTCGTATGGTGGCTGCGAAGTCGATACATGCCGGTGGAGAGCACGCAACTGGCCTTCTGTCACATAGGTAACACGTCCCGACGGGCTCACATCTTCGAGATACACGTAGAAAGCGCCGTCAGTGTGCGTCGATGCTACGTACAGAGTCACGACAGGATGGCCCGTGATCTCCGTGTCCTGGGACAGAGGCTCACTTGTATACGTTAGTAGCTTCTGATCTTCCTGATAGCGGTTCGAATAGAGCACTTCATTGGTGTGCCAACGAGTGGAGTTGCCGGTGGTAGCGGTGAAATCGACGGCGTATGTGTCTCGGGCGTGGGCTTCGGTCGGAGCCGTGGTCGACAGAGAGTTCGCCCCGTGGAAGTACCATTGTTCCGTTACCGTGCCCTCCAGAGGCCACACGTTGGTACTCCTCCACTCCTCGGCACCCATCGTGTAGTAGTATAAGATCTTATCAGAGATGGGGTCGTCACGCCCCTTCACATAGCGGTCCAGGAAATTCAGCGTCTCGTTCCACTGAGCCGCTTCACTCGGCTCGGGCGGTGAGCTTGGCATCGCGTACGGACTCGCGTGTTCGAACCCACCGTGCGTCCATGCTCCGATCGCTGCCTGCTGCGGATTATCAAGCGTCAGGAAGCGCGCGAGCACTCCGTTTGCAGTCGCATGATCCATCCAACTGCCCCAATGGTAGAGCACGACGTCGGACGACTCGAGCGCCTGGCGTGACGTGTGGGCGCTGATGTCATCGAGTGAGATACCAAGCTGCGGAGAGACCCTGTCGCGATAGACGATATCTCTGAACCCTTCGTAGACGTCACCGTTGTCCGCGTGCTCGGCAATGGCAGCATCGAGCAGAGACCTGTCGGCATCATCGTCCACCGGCTTCACGGACCGGCCTGGTGCGGCATTCAAGTCCAGGACCCGCGTGTCGGATCTCCAGTCTTCCACGTATAGGTCGTTAAAGATTCCGCCGGGGAACGCGATATC
>JBDGYW010000382.1:0-6413 GCA_039588935.1 Gemmatimonadota bacterium
CTCCAACTCAAACATCACACGCAGCGCACCCTGCACGGTGCTCTCGTCCTGATCCGGATGCAGGTCCCTGGCTTTCGGCGACCCCGCGATCTGCTCGTTGATCTTCGGGTTGTACTTGATCGTGCAGGTGCCCTGTCCGATGTCGATGTTGAAATCCGCTCCCAGATTCTGTTGAGAGAGCCGGAGGAAATGTTTCAGCACTCTCATCTGATTCACTTCGGGTAGCGCGGGTGGCGTTGCCCGTCGCATCGTCGATGGAATGGATGAGAGACCGTCGCCGACGAGGTCGGAGATCTCCCCCTCGACCTCAGGGAAGTGTATACCGCGCGCTCCAGGCGTGTGCAGCTCGAATACCACCTCTTCGTCCCACTTGGCCTGATGGAAGTTCCTGAGCCTGGTGCCTTTCTGTATGTCCATGATCGGAATCTCCTAGCTCAGGTGGGCGTTGAGGGTTTCGACGAGAACGTCGATGTTCTCGCGGGTGATCACTTCCGTAACGGCGTAGAGTGCGCACCCCTCCAATCCCGGGAAATCGCCGCCGAGGTCTTTCCCGCCGAAGATCCCCTGCTCCAGCAGCGTGTCATTGATGTCTTTGACTTTCCTACCGGTGGTCGAGAAGTCCAAAACGAATTCCTTGAAGTTGAAGGCGTCGAACCTGAGTTTCATTCCCTCGATTTCCGACAACCGTTTCTTTGCGTAGAGGCACTTCTGGATGATGTTCCGATCCAGCTCCCTCAAGCCCTCTGGTCCGAGAAGTGACAGGTACACCGCGGTCGAAATGCCGTAGAGCGCCGCCGCGGTGCCGATGAACTCCTTGCCCTGCTCTCTCACGGCAAAGGAAGTTCTCTCGTAGGCAACGTCGCCGAACCCCCACTCGCCCTCGCGTTCGGTTCGGCATATCCCGAACAGTCTCGAGGGATACTCCATCACGAACTTCTCTTCGTCGCGCGTGGCGATGAAGCCTCCCAATGCGCCACCGAAGTACGGATGGTTGCCAAGGCTCTGGATATCGCCGCAGCAGATGTCCGCGCCATATTGGCTCGGCGGCGTCAACACGCCAAGCGAAATCGGATCGACGCCGACGACGAGAAGACTGCCGTTGTCGTGAGCAGCTTCCGCAATGGCCCGGCCGTTCTCCTCGACCGTGCCGAAGTACGATGGGTTCTCCAGGTACAGGCCGGCGACAGTTTCATCCAGAAGGCCAGCCAAATTGTTCATGTCCAGAGCCGCGGTGTCCGGAGAGTGGCCCACCATCTCGATCTTCATGACAGGTTCACAGTAGGTCTTGATGACCTTGAGACGGTCCGGGGAAACGGTGTCGGCGATCAGGATCTTGTTGCGGTTCGTGATCCTCCCCGCCATTCGAATCGATGTGCTGGCTGCCTGCCCCCAGTCGTAGGTTGGCACGTTGACGACATCGAGGTCCAACAACTCAGCCATCAAACTCTGGTATTCGAAGAGCGCCTGGAACCTGCCGTGGTCCTCGTACGGCTCACCGGCGTATGCGGTGAGAAACTCGGAACGGCCGGTTATCTCGTCACATATGGCGGGTACGTAGTGAGAGTAGCAGCCGCCACCCAGGAAGCTGACGTTCTCGCCGCACGTCTTGTTTGCGGACAACACCTGCTCCACGTGTCGCTTCAGGTCCATCTCGGACGAGATGCCTTCGGGGATGTTCAGCTTGCCCTTGAACCTCAACTCCTCGGGAATGTCGTCGTAGAGTGCGTCGATGTCGTCGAGGCCGATCTCCGCGAGCATTGCGGCTTTGACCTCAGGATTGGAATTGGGGATGTAGGGATGGACCCTGTCGGATGTTGCCATGCCACGACTCTCCTAGCTTGGTAAAGTCTTTGCCGCCGATGAACGCGGAATAACGCGGTGAACAATGGGATTCGATTGCCCCACCCACACCCAAAACACATCCGCGTGTGTCCGCGTCACTCCGCGGCCAACTCCAGATCACATTCGAGACTCACACGCCAACTCACGCTATCCCTCCGCCATCCACTACCAGAAACGCCCCCGTTACCCACGACGACATGTCGCTCGCAAAGAAGAGGACGGCATTGGCAACGTCAACCGGAGTACCGACACGGTTGAGAGGGCGGTCGGCTGCCTCGCGCATGAACTCCACCGGGTCCTCTCCCAGCTGTTCGCACTCGCTCCTGAGCATCGGGGTGTCGATATCTCCCGGACAAACACAGTTGACTCGAATGTTGTGCCGTCCGTGATCGATGGCCATCGCCCGAGTGAGGTTCAGCACTCCACCTTTGGCGGCACAGTATGACACGGCGTTCTCACCGCCTGTCAGCGACCAGCCGGATCCCGTGTGGATGATGCTACCACCGCCGGCGGATATCATGTGCGGCAACACGTGGTGCGAGAGTAGGTAAGCACCTTTGAGCGTCACGTTCACTGCCAAATCCCACTCATCCTCAGCCAGGTCAACCGTATTCTTCCGGATTGCTACGCCGGCGTTATTGACCAGGATGTCGACCTTTCCGAAGTCGGCAATTGTCTGGTCAACGGCCTTCGCACAATCCGAGCCCGACGTAACGTCGCAGGCATGGAACTGTCCCTCGAGACCACGTTGCGCCAGCTCACTTTCCGCGTCTCGGCCCTTCTCCTCGTCGATGTCGATGAGGACCACCTTTGCACCCGCTTCCGCCAGTCGGGTTGCCACACCCAGCCCTATGCCGGAAGCGCCACCAGAAACCACCCCGATCTTTCCATCGAGAGAGATGAGATCAAGAACCCTCTGTTGCGGAATCATGGCGGACTATCCTCTGCGGTTGCGAAGTCATGGGATATCTAGTATAACCGTCCCACCCAGGTCCAGACTCGAGTTTTCGGAGGATCAATGTTGCGTTGCCTCAGAGTGTGCGTGTTGGGATTGCTGCCGGTAGCAATGTCGTTGACTGCTTGCGCGGATTCGGGAGCGGCCGACCTGGTCCTGCGAGGTGGCAAGGTCGCCACGGTAGATCCAGCATTCTCGATCCATGAGGCCGTGGCGATCAAGGACGGTCGCATCGAGTTCGTCGGATCCAACGATGGTGTCGAGCCATTCATCAGCCGAGGCACGCGCCTTCTTGAACTCAACGGTATGCTCGTGACTCCCGGTATGGTGGATGCTCACGGTCATCCCTTCAATCTGGGCAATGTGGATGAGCCGGAGACCTTCTCCGTACGCGGTTCCACCAGTTGGGATGAAGTTGTCACGCGGGTTGCTGCGAAAATCGAGACGATGGAGCCTGGTGAGTGGCTCATCGGCGGCGGGTGGTACCAGGATGACTGGGAAGACAACACCATCCCGGAGCACGGCGGCTTGAGCGCGGTTTCGCCAGACAATCCAGTCTTCCTTTATCGGCGCGGCGGTAACTCTGCCTTCGTGAATGCAAAGGCGCTCGAGATCGCGGGCATAGACGAGAACACACCTGATCCTTACGGCGGAGTGATCGGGCGAAAGGCGGACGGTACGCCGTCCGGTTTCTTGGTGAACATGGGTAACAACCTCGTGTCCGACCACTTCCCGGAGCCTGACAGGCCGCTTTCTTGGTACATGGATGTCTACAAACGTGCGGCGGAGAGGGCCAATGAGGTCGGTCTGACAGGGTGGCACGACGCAGGGATCGGCCCGACTCTAATAGATGCGTACAAGGCCCTCGTGGACGCAGGTGAACTCAACGTGCGCGTGAACGCCATGCTGCAAAACCCTCGACGTGGAAACCTGGAGGAGTATTTCAGCGAACATCGAGTGATGAACTTTGGGAACCGCGACCTGTTCCAGGTTCGTAGTGTGAAGGTGTTCTTCGACGGAGCGCTCGGTTCTCGCGGCGCCGCGCTCCTCGAGCCGTACTCCGACGACCCGGGCAATGTTGGCATCTACGAGATTCGGCCTGAGCACCTTTACGAGGTGTCCATGGCCGCTTTGAAAACCGGGATGCAGGTATGCCCGCACTCGATTGGGCCGAGGGCAGTGAGGGAAAACCTCGACATCTACGAGCGAGCCTTCTCCGACTTCGATGGGTCCACTGAGAATGTTCGGTTCAGGATCGAACACGCCGAACTGGTCACCCCTCGCGATGTACCGCGGTTCGGTGAAATGGGTGTGATCCCATCGGTGCAACCGATCCACCACACATCCGACATGGAGTTCCTGGTGTACAGGCTTGGGCCAGAACGTGCCGAATCGTATGCCAGCCCCTGGCAGGCGCTGAATGTGTCGGGGAGCGTGTTGGCGTTCGGGTCCGACCACACGATCTACTCCCACAACCCTCTGACAGGATTTTATGCGGCAATCACCCGCAAGAATGAGGATGGCACTCCTGAGGATGGGTACTACGCGGAACAAGCTCTCTCCCGAGAAGATGCGCTCCGGGGGTACACGATTGGGACGGCTTTCGCCGCCTTCCTGGAAGAAAAGGTGGGCTCCATCGAGGTCGGCAAGTATGCAGATCTGACAGTCTTTGATAGTGACATACTCACTATTGAGCCGGCGGAGATTATAACCACACGAGTGGCATATGCGATCGTGGATGGACGGATTGTGTTCGAAAACTCCTCACTCAACAACTAGAAATCGAGACTCACCATGTCTTTGGCAACCGTTCGACGCACACCTCTCTTGATGCTCGTAGCCTCCCTGTTCCTCTGCTCATGCGGGCAGCAACATGCTGATTTGATCCTGGAGAACGCTTCGGTCTACACGATGGAAGAAGACCAACCGTGGGCCGGGGCAGTCGTGATAACCGGCAACACGATCACGGCGGTACTAGGGCCGGATGAAGACACGACACCATTCGAAGGCAGCGACACACGCGTCGTCAACATGCAGGGCGCGTTTGTGATGCCCGGCTTCATTGACAGCCATACGCACTTCGACGGATACGGTTCCATCCTGAACGACGCCGACCTCATGGCGGTGACGGAAGACATTGGGCTGATACAGGAAATGAAGCGGGTGGCGGCAATCCTCCCCGAAGGCGAGTGGATCACTCGCGGGTCGTGGGACGGACACCGGCTGTGGCAGGCAGACTGGAGGGAACGAGAGAGACTCAAGGTCAATCGCTGGAAGCCCCACCGCGCAACCATCGATTCGATCACCCCGCATCACCCTGTGTTCGTGAACAGCTGGGACAGAGAACTCTACCTGGCCAACACACTTGCACTCAGGGCGGCCGGTCTCGAAAGCGCATCTCTGCCAGGCATGGAATTGCGCGCAGACGGGAGTCCGTCGGGTTTGATTCTCGAGGGCTCCCCGGCAATTGACTCCATCCGGGCAATGATTGCGCCGAAGTCGGACGAACGGCGACTCAACGAGCTTCGGGCCGGACTCCGGGAGCTGGCGCGACAAGGCATCACCGAAATCCACGACATCACGGATGAGCCGTACCCACAGTACTACGCAACGTTGCAGGAGAACGGCGAACTTACCGCTCGCATTTGGATGCGGCTCGACCTCAGCCGGAGCGCGGAGGTCGCCGAGGCGGGTATCGAAATGAACACCCATCCCGTTACCGGACGCCGCGACCGGTACCTGCGCTACGGAGCATACAAGGGCTACATGGACGGGCTCATGGGATCTCACGGCGCCCTGCTATACGAACCCTACAGCGACGATCCAAGCACAAGCGGTCATTACCGCCGCCATACCAGCGACGATCCTGACCTTCTTGAGCCCAACCTCGACAAGATCCACCAGATGATGCGTACCGGCATCGAAGACGGGTTCGTCATCAACACCCACGCTATCGGCGATCTCGGAATCTCCCTGGTGCTGGATCAGTACGAGCAACTCGCAAACGAGTACGGTCACGATGCGGTCGCGCGGTCACGAGTCATTCACGCTCAGACGATGCGACAGGAACATTTCGGGCGCTTTGCCTCACTTGGCACAATCGCGGAAGTGAACCCAAGCATGCTCGAGGACGACATGCGCTGGATCATACGGCGGCTCGGTCCTGAACGCGAAACTCTCTCACACAACTTCAAGAGCTTCATCGACCACGGCGTGGTCACGGTTGGCGGTTCTGACATTCCGGGCGCGCAAGGAGCCACGTTCAAGAACCACCCGAAAAACATCTTCAACGCCCTCGTGAACCGGACAAGAAACGACGGAACTCCCGAGGGAGGCTGGTTGCCCGAACAGAAGACCTCAATGCACGACGCCATCAAGATGTACACGCTGGATGCGGCCTACAGTGTGTTCGACGAAGACGTGCGGGGAACAATCAAGGTCGGGAAGCTCGCCGACCTGACCGTGTGCGACCTGAACCTCATCGAGATCGATCCAACCGATGTACTGAACATGAACATTCTGATGACTGTTGTGGATGGAAGGATCGTGTATGAGAGGGGTGATAGCTAAACCACGAGCCCCCGTGTCCAGGATAGAACGTCCACGCGATTAGTGC
>JBDGYW010000383.1:0-6401 GCA_039588935.1 Gemmatimonadota bacterium
GCCGGTGCACTCATTCGACCGACGGGGCGCGTCGTTCGTCGCGTCGTCTCGACAGCGTCGTCAGCGGTGCGACCGAAGCCCTGCAGCGCCATCGTCAGTTCGTCGCCAACGTCGACCAGCCCTTCTTGCCACGGGCGCTTCGTCATCGCTTCCCAGAGCCGGCGCGACATCTGCGCGTTCTTGACGAGGCCAGCCGTCTGGAGTGCGGCGATGTAGCCGTGAGCTTGCTCTGATGTCATCGGAGTAGTGTTCATAGTTCTACCTCTGGCCTAGACCTGCCCGTTGTAGCGGGTGGTCGCCCTTAGCAAGTCGCAGCTCATTTCCGAGGCGGCTTACTTCCCTTCCGGTCCGTTGCAGGCCAGAATTGAACGCAGACCGTGACCCTTGGAACGTTTCGGGGAAACTCTTACGCCGTTGCATCGCGTCGTCGTATTCACGCTGCAGGCGAGCTACCTCCGCGTTGTCTCTTTTCGGCGCCGGACCTCTCTGAGCCGCTGGTTCGTCCTTCAGCAACGGCACGTTCGCCTTCCGACGCCCTTCTAAAAATTTCCGCCACCTCCCCCGAGGTTCAACGACGCGAGCATGTTGTCGATGCGGTCTCCTCCGCGCGGTGCAGGCGCTGCGGGCGCTCCGCCTACGTCAGCGAAGGCTGCTTCGTCGGAGAACGGGTCGAGGTACGAGAGGTTCGCGAACGGGTTCGCCTTTTCACCCCCACCTGCCAGCGCACCACCAGCGTCGCCCCTGATGTTCATGGGCTCCATGTCGTACTCGAGCGGGTTGCCTGGCGTGGCTCGCTCGGCAAACGGGCCCAGGCCTTCAAGCTGAGAGCCAAGATCGGCGATGCTGCGATCCGCCTGACCTTTGAAGTCGCCTTTGATGTCCATCGGCTCCATGTCGTACTCGAGCGGGTTGCCGGGCGTTGCTTTCGCGGCAAAGTTGCTGTCGTCGGGTTTCGACTTCGGCTTCACCTTGGGTGCTGGTCCCTTTTCCTTTTTCGCTACGGCTTTGGGCTCAGCTTTAGGCTTTGGTTTCGGTTTCGCCTCGGCCTTGGGCTCCGATTTGACACTGCCTTTGATGTCCATCGGCTCCATGTCGTACTCAGTGGTGCCGCCACCGCCGCCGCCACCGCCCATCATCTGGGCACCGGCAGATTCCTTGAGGAGTCCAGCTGCGAAGGCCACTTTGTAGTGTCCGTATTCTCGAGGTGTCATTCCGTATCCTTGTCGATTGCGTCAAGCTCTTCCCAGCTCGTAGCGCCTTTGATTGCGTCTTCAACTTCACGCCGTGCAGCAGCGCTCTCTTCTACTCGACGCTCGAGCCAGACGACACGTTTCTCTGCGTCCGCGGCTTTCTTTTCGAGTATCTTGGCCTTCTCTTTGTCCTTCTCTTCCAAAGCTTCGAGGCGCGCTTTCGTCGCCTCTTCTTTGGCGAGTTTGGCTCGCGCTCGTACGTCTGCTTCCCGTCGTTTGCTGATCCACCATACCAGAACCACGACGCCGAACGCACAGGCGATGACGATCCACCAAACCCATCGGGTGTACCAAGGGGCCTTGTCGTCGCCTGCTACTTTCGAGCGGATCTTCGCGTATGAGGAGGCTACAGACATCAGTTGTAGTTGGCAGGACGTGCCAGCGTCCAGAGTCCGCGGCGGCCTGCGTCTGTGTCGGCGACGCGCTGCCAGAGGCGCGGGGCGCGTCCAACAACGACCTCGATCAAACGGTATGTCGGCCCACCGACCTCCGTCATGATGAAGAGCTTGTCTCCATCCGAGGCGATTGCATGGACAATCTCCGTACCCATGAACTCACCCCAGACCATGTTGAGGTTGAAGTCGAGACAGAGCAAGAAGTTGTCGACGAGACCATCATGGTACGCGGCGTAGATGTACTTATCATCGCATGTCACGTATCGCGGCACATGCAACGCGCCACCACCCCATGTCGGCAGCGGGTCGAAGAGATCGCGTTCGACGATCTTGACACCGTCGCCTGCTCCGAGGACGGCGAGTTTCCCGCCTGCGTCGGCTACGACAACGTAGTCGCCGTTCGTGGCGACCTGGAGTCCTTGCGTAAGCGTTCCAGCGCCGATGCTGAACACGGCAGGCGTATTCCAGCGGTGACTGCCGATGACCTTGTCGAAGGCTTGCATCTTGACGACAGCAGGTGCGAGTGCCGCGGCGGTCTTGTAGACGTAGACGAATCGATCGTCGACGCAGACGCCAAACGGGCCGGGTCCGTCTTGTCCGGACGAGCCAGAACTTGCGTCACGGGACCAATTGATCTCTCCGCCGCCTGGGAATGTGATGAGCTGGTCTCCCGTCGTGGAACGGTCAATCGCTACAAGTTCTACACCCGAGCCGGCACCGGTGCCTCCGCGCGCTACGACGAACACTTGGCTTCCGTCGATTGCGACCCCTTGAATGGGGTTGGAGTTGGACCACTGCATGCGCCAGTCACGGGTGCTAGCGCCTCCGGGCACTAGATTGTACTGCTGCACCCAGTCGTCTCGTGAGAAGACGATCTTCTGCCCGTCTACAGCAAATCCGTCGCTACCGATTCCGCTACCGACGCCATCGGTGATCGTCGTCGCTGCTGTGGCAAAGTTCTCGCGATCGACAATTTCAACCGTGTCGTTGCGGTCGAACATGTAGATGTTCAGACCGTCGACAGCCATCCAGAACTGACGGAAGGCTCCTGCGGGGAACGGTGTCAACGTGTGGGTATATGCTCCCCCGATAATTCGCGAACCTCGCCGACCTGTGGCGAACGGAGCATCCAAATACGCAGGGTCACCTACGGCTGTGTTGTTGATCAGGTCCGTAAGCGACGCGTGGCGATGGATTGCGATGGTGTCGATGAAGTTGTCGACAATCGCCAACTCGGAGTCGATGTCTTCGTTGACCTCTTGTTGTGTTGTCGAGAGCGTCGACAGGTGCGTGAACGTCGATGCGTCTACCGACAGGTTCCCAGAGTCTGCGTTCGAAATGTTCAGGATGTTCGCGCCCTGCGGGACCTTGATCCCATTGACGAAGTAAAACTCGTCGTTGAGTACGCGTCCGATGATCACTGCATTCGGAGCTTTGTCTGGCTCTGTGGTCAGGTTGACCAGTGACGCAGCGGGGATGTCTGATTCCGCTGTTTCTTCGATGGACCGGCGCCGCTCGAGGGGCGTTTCATACCAGATGGCGAGCGTGTCGCCTTCGCGCAGCGGGTTCAGCGGGTCAGTCCCGAAGAAGTTATCGAGTTCAACCGCGGTGATGTTGTGGAACACCGTGTCGATGCCACCAGAGAGCTTCGTCGTGGGGATGTCGTACGCCGGGTCTCCCACAGGCAACGAATTGCCCAAAGCGTACGTGCCACCGAGGAGCTGGTTCGCAACAGCATTCGCGGCGATATCGGAGATGATGTCATCGACACCGACGCCGCCTGTGGAGTCATATGTAACAACGATGTCATCTTGGCCTGGCTGTACACCAGGATCCGGGACGGTGTTGCTGCCGCTCACTACAACCGTCGTCGCACCGTAGCCAGCTACGCCAGTCACAGTAAGCGTAATGTCGTTCCCGCCTTCGAAAGCGTACTTTTTGGATACCCACTCGACGTCCTGTTCGCCGGGCGTGCCATTGTCGGAGAGAAAATGCGCAAACCTAGACGGATACGTTCCTCCGCCCGCTTCCCAGTAGTCACTGCGAGCAAGGCCCGCCCCGTAGAACGGGAACACCACCATTGCGAGTGAATCAATGACGAGGTATCCGTCTCCCGACCCGCCCGCGGCGCCATTCCACGTAACACCGCCAGCGCCGACCAGGATGAACGCCGGGTCACTGCGATCCGCGTCATCTACCCATCGACGATAGCCTGCCTCAGCGCGGAGTTTCTCCGTCCGTTCTCGTATGATCTCGTGAGGCCGATTGAAGACCTCCTCGACAGCGTCCTCGCCGTTTTCGATCGGCTGAATCGAATCCTCATCCGCTTCGCCCGTATCGAGACCATCTGTGAAATCGAGAATATTGCTCATAACTTAGCTCGCGATCTTGTATTGCACACGCCACCGGAAGTCGAGCGCCAGCGCAACGGACTTAGGGACACCATCGAACACTTGGCGTGCGACCAGACGGACATTGTCCGCCAGAGGATTTCCGGTGTTGACCAGACTGTGGTCTACGTAATCGCCTTGTGTGTAAAGGCCTGCGGCACGAATGATCGTGCCATTGCCCTCACCTGTTTCGAGGGTCTGTCGGAATTCAACGAGGCCCGGCGTACCGCCGATGTCTACATCGATGTCTGCGTCGTCGAAGACGCCCTTCTTTACGACGATACCGGCTGGAGCCGTGTCAGCGCTGGATGCTGCGGGCAGCGCTGTATCGCTGGACTCAATCCACATCGCGTGGATAGCGAGGTCTGCAGGCGTAATGCCTGCTTCTTGCGTCACGAGCTCCGCGAGGTTGGTCAGATGCAGAGTCGTAATTTGGTTCCGCCTATCCGACAATACGCGTCGCGATCCGTCCGCAAAGCGGCCCCAGATAGTCAGATGGCCTTCAATTGAAAACACGAGTTCCTCCGGATCACAAACGCGCGGTGATCATAACATCACAACTGCGCTCAGGGAATGTCTAGTGTCACTAGTATCGGCCATGACAGGATGTACTCCTCGTTGCTCACTTCGTCCGGATGAGGCACCGTTGGGTACTGGCCGCCTACCACTACCGGGGTAGCCAAACGACGAGGAGGTCCTGGTCGCCAGGCGACGTCAGACTCCGCTGCGAAATTCGGGACAGCAAGCTCCGTCGTAGACAACAGGTTCACTGAGGTATCCGAGTTTACGGCGGAAATCCAGAACCGCTCCGGAATCCCCTGCACCAGAACTGTAATCTGACGTCCGATATCTTCCTGGTTGAACTGATACCCAGCGGGGTCCACGAACTCGTTTGAACCTCCAGGGAAGTTCGCCGCCAGCTCCGTGTATCCGGTGTCCTCGGTGAGCTGGATAGTCGCCGGCTCGTTTCGGATGTACCCGTAGTTCACTGCCCAGATAGGAGGTTCCACGGTGAACGACAGTCTCGCCAAGATCCACAAATCGAGGCCGTTGGTATCCACGATGCCGATGTTCGCGCCATCAAGCTCCAAAGAGATGATATCGCCTGTCGGGTAAAGGTTGTCGTCTTGGTCGGTGTACCAAACCTCAATGTCAGCTTCGACGCCAGTGCCACCTTCGGCGTACAACGAGAACGCCACTTTGTCCTGCTCCCCAACGCGCGGCAGCTGTTGGAAAATCAAGATCTCGCCGATCTTTCCAGCGTTGAGGGCCAGCTCGTTCCCCCGAAACAAATCAATCCAGGCAAGCGTCGGGTAGGCGTAATAGTAGTAGTCGCCAACCATCCAGTGGTCGCCGATGATGTTGTTGCCGCCGATCTCCTCCATGTCATCAAAGAGCCCGACGACCACATCTACTTCGAGTACCTCTTCTGCGACGCAGACCGTGTCTCGCAAGTAGTTGTTGGGGTTGAAGAACATCGTGACGTACGCAGGCTTGCCTTCCAACAGGACGTCACGCACGTCATCGTCCAACCGCGGGAACGGAATGTCTGGAAACTCCGTCAGATCGTAGGACACAGTGAAGATGTGCTGCTTCAGGAAATCCCGCATGAACAGGTAACCTGTTGTGTGGCGCAGCGGCGCACGGCTCTCGATTTCCCAGATAAGTCCGAGGAACACGCTGGTGATGTCGCCGGGGATAAGTACCGGCTCAACCAGAGTGTCGATGTCGACCAGCGTTACGACTTCTGCGGAGAGTACCTCGCTGATAAGGAAGTCCTGTCCACCCAGTGTCCCGGCGTTGACGCGCACGAACCGTCCTACATCATCATCGGTGAGTCCTGCTCCTGTGATCAAAATGCGCCCGTTGCCTACAGAAGGCTCAGCAACGACTGCGACAAAATTCGACGCCAGGAGATCCGCTGTGATGTCACCATCGAACTTCACATAAGGCTCAGGTGACGTACCTACCTCTGTGATTTGATACGAGTTCCCCGCAATCGTGATGAACTGATCAACCTCGTATTCGAAGAACTTCTGTTGGTGGGACGTCATGTATGACCCGCCACCTAACCCACTACCGCCAACAAAGTTCGGGGTGTTGGTCCAGTTGCCATTCGCGAGGGTTTCAGAAACGGCGATCGAGTTCCCTGCTGTGCCGGGGGTCTTGGCTTCGAAGTTGACCTGCGACGATGTCGTCACCGGAAAGAAGCCGCCTGTGGTCGTGAAGAAGGTCGCGGTGGCGGTCACCGTGGGGTGAATCGTCATCGAGGTGGCGTATTGAACGCCAGCCGTACCTGTCAGATTGACAGCATCGAAAATGTTCTGTGCGGTTTCCTCAAACGAGGAGCCAATCTGGATATTGCC
>JBDGYW010000384.1:0-6383 GCA_039588935.1 Gemmatimonadota bacterium
GGATACAGATCACCAGCCCCTGAGACGACTAGACCGGATCGGGCGTTCCTGGATTTGCCGGCTCTCCGTGGACCTCTCCCACTCACGAAAGGAGCGTTGAACTAACACTCGACGCGGTACCGCTTTGGGGGGCAGGTCAGGATGGCAGTAAGAACAACACTCCAACAACCAGGCCGCCGGAAAGTCCTGCCACAGAGCAATACAATCCGGCACCGACGCATGCGGTAGGTTCAGGGGGGATTCAAGCTGGATACGCGGTTCGAGCAGCGCGTCGACACGCGATGCGGCGTCTAAACGCCAGTACAGCGCTTAGATGGGCTACGTTGAATACGCGCCACACTGGCGCATAAACAGTACAAAAAGTGCCCGACTACTCTGCTGAGGCAACGACCTGTCGGATACTTTCGATGCATCATAAGGACAACTAGGACAGGTGGCCGAAGAGGTCGAAGGCGCGCGCCTGGAGAGCGACCCTTTGCACACCGAAATTGTGACAAAACATCACACTTATCCCGACCGAACGCACAATTTGTCACACTTCCCTGCCCCAAATATCACAATAAGTCACACTCTATCCACTCACCTGGAAGATGTCCCAAGATGGTGATATGCCAACAGCTCTTCGATCGCCGACCACGGTAAGCCGACAGGATATCGGCATACTTTTTCAGGACAACGGGCTGAGGGGACCACTACGGCAACAGTACCGGCATTCCCATGGCCGGCCAAATCACCCAAACGAACAGCGTGAGCACGACCACAAGCAGAAGACTCGCTGGGATTCCGGCCTTGAAAAACTCGCCGGTTGTGAACTGTCCGCTGCCATACGCAATAGCGTTCGGGGCGGCACCAACCAGTAGGAGAAACGGCATCCCCGCCACCACGAGGGAGGCGAATAGAATCACCTCGGGAGCGACCCCTACATACGGGGCAACGACAAGCGCCACAGGCATTGAGATTGCAATGGCTGCCACGTTCATGATCACATTGGTCATGACGAGCACAAACACTGCCATACCCATCACGAATACCAACCAATGGCTTGCGTTGAAAAGACCGAGCCAGTGCACAGCCATCCATTCAGCCGCGCCGGTCTGCCAGAGACAGAAGCCTATGCTCATCGCGCCGCCGAAGAGCAACACGATATTCCATGAAGTCCCTTCGAGGTCCTCAAGATTCACGATCCGGAGCAGGAAGAAAAGAACGGTGGCCAGCATGATGAACGCGCTCTTGTCGATCGGCTGCAGAAGGGGCAGGAACGAGCGCAGACTCAAGATCACTATTGTCGCGCCCACAATGAAGAGCGAAAGGACCTCATTGCGCGTGATGGGGCCGAGGCTGGAGTACAGACGCTCGACACGCTCTCGCAGTCCTGGGATGGTCTTCTTCTCTGGCGGATAGTAGAGCATGAAGAACACCCAAAGCAGAGCCGTCATGAGCGCGCCGACCGGGAACATGTAATAGGTCAGTTCGAAGAAGGAAATCGAGCGGCCCGTGATGTCCAGGAAAAAGCCAATCGCGACGGCGCCCCGCGCCGCGCCAAGCAGCGTGATGATACTTCCAGCACCGGCCACGAACGCCATTCCCATGAAGAGCCCCTTGCCGAAGTTGGTCGGGTCTTTCTCCTCGGTGTAGAGAGCGTAAATGGCCAAAAACAGTGGAAAGACAGTCGCAGCCACAGCGGTATGTGCCATGATCAGCGTCAGCGTCGCAGTCATAACAAAGCAGCCGAGATAGATCATACTCGTCCGCTCGCCCACGAGGGTGAGCATCTTGTATGCTGCCCGCCTCGTAATTCCGGTCTTGGTAAACACCATTCCGAACAGCAGCGATCCGAAAATAAACCAGACCGACGGCGCCATAAAATCGGTAAACGCGTCTTCGGCTGGGCGAATCAAGAACAACGCCTGCACTACCCCGATGGTTATGCTTGTGACACCGATCGGTATCACTTCCGTGACCCACCAAGCCGCGGCGAGAAAGAAGAGCGCGATCGCGGCTTTCCCTTCACGAGTCAACGGGAACGACTGACCTTGCGGATCTACGGCAGGGTCCGGAGCAGGCAGGAAATACACCAGCGCAAACAACCCCGCGCCAAGCAGAATGAAGCCGATTCTCTTCCAGTCGGCCTTTGCGCCTCCCTTGGCGCCGCCGGGGCCGGCCGCCTGAGCGGTCGCTACACCTGCGCCCTTGTGGAGCCTGATTCCCTGTGAGCCAGTGCTGGCCGACTTATCTATGGTCATGGGGAAACGATCCCTCATCGGTCATATTGATTAACCCACTCATCAGGGTGTGGTTTGAAACAGTCGTTTACCGCAATAGGAGGGCGAGTTCGTGGAATACGTCGACGGTTCGGACAACACCAACTACCTGCCCATCCTTTAGAACTGGAATCGGGCTGACATCGAGCGAAACCATTTCGTACACCGCCTTGATGACATGGTCGTCAGCTTCGAGCAGCGCCTCGATTGGGCGCATCACCTCTCGTATGGGTTTTTCTCCCTGTTCACGAATCCCCTTCACAACGTGATCCCAAGAGAGTTCTGATAGATTTGGGTCAACTGCGACATCAAAAAGCTTCTTTCGATACTCCAGCGGCCGGCTCACCAGAGACTTCGGCTCCAAACCCTGCATGATGTCCCGGCGTCTCGCGTAGCCCACGAACACATCGATCTCGTCGTATACCAGGAGTCCCCGAGGCAGAGATTTACGCTGTCTAACTTCGATCTGCGCACTCTCGATCACCTCAACCGCTTCTCTGAGCGTCGTGTTGTCCCGGACGCAAGGGTACTGCTCCAAGGGAACCATGATCTCGCCAACGGTCTTCATCTCGCCCATTTCTTCGGCGGCATCCGTGTGTTCCACACTTACCAGCCTTTCTTTCGCAAGATGTCCGCCACCCTATGCTCGATACGCTTGTCGTCGAGTTTCGACCTCCTCAATGCCGCGTCTTCGATCTTCGCCACAAGCATTTCGATTTCCACTGGTTTCTCCAACAAATCCAGTGCGCCTAGCTTCATCGCTTCCACTGCTTGTCTCAGCGTAGCCTGGCCGGTAAGTAGGATGACCTGCAGATCTGGATTGATCTCGAGAAGCCCACTCAGTGTCTGGATTCCGTCCAGCCCAGGCATAGCCATGTCCAGGAGGATCGCATCGAAGGTTCTCTCCCCCGCTTTGACCAGAGCAGTTTCGCCATCCTCCGCCGCTTCGACCTTGAGGCCACGCGCCTCGAGCCGCTCGGCCAAGACATCCACGAAATCGACTTCGTCATCCACGAGCAGCACAAAGCAGTCAGGCATAAGTCAGCCTCCAACTCAAAAGATCACTCCCAGCCTCGCGCAGCTTACGATGAGTCTCGAACAATCCAACCGAAGCATGCGCGGGGGGCGGGGGGGGATATGCTTCAGGCCTTCAGTTTTTCTCCCCCTCACCACCGGTGGCAGAGAGTAGAGTGCGAACGACCACATCGATGTCGACCGGCTTCATGAGATAATCGAAGGCTCCGAGTTCCACCCCTTTCTCGACATCCTGCGCCGAGCCGTGACCGGTCAACAAAATCACAGCGAGCCCGGGGTACTCCTCTTTGATCCTCCTGATGACTTCCAACCCACCGAGCCCCGGCATCTTCACGTCCAACAGTACCACATCACACGGCGTGTTCGTGAGGTAGGCCAGCGCCTCCACTCCAGAGGTGATACCCTTCGCCCGGAACCCCCTCAGGTTCAGGCGTTCCACGATGGCGCTCACCAACTCAGCTTCGTCATCCACAATCAGAACACGCAAACCTTGCATAAAACCACTCCTAGGATGGCACCCTGCGTCTTGGCAATGTGACGGTGAAACAGGTCCCTTCACCAACCTTGCTCTTCACACTGACTTGCCCGCCCAACTTCTGAACGATCCCGTAAGTTATGGAAAGCCCCAAACCCGTACCTGTGCCTTTATTCGTAGTAAAGAACGGGTCGAAAATGTGGGCCATGTGATCGTCCGAGATGCCACCGCCATCGTCCGCGATGCTAACTGCGACAGCGTCTTCACCAACCGCCTGAATTCCAATCTCAAGGCGGCCACCGTCTCCCATGGCAGCAAAGGCGTTGTTAATGATGTTCAAGAACACTTGCTGGAGCTGGGCACGATCGCTGACTATGGTCGGTGGATGGTCCGGATAGTTGAAATCGATTGCGATACTTCTATAGCCGGCTTCTTGTTCGAGGAAACCGAGAACATCTCTCAGCAGTCCGTCCAGGTCGATGTTGTCCCATTGCACCTCCATGTGTTTCGCGAAACCCAGGAGGCGATGTGTGATTCCACCGCAGCGGTCAACCGACCTGAGGACCGAATCGACCAACCCAAGCAGCGTATCTTTGGGCGGCAGATCTTCCGCCAATGTGATGTAGTCCTTGAGCAGTCCCGCCTTTTGATTGATGATCGAGAGTGGGTTGTTGATCTCATGTGCCACACCCGCGCCCAGGCGTCCAATGGCAGCCATCTTGTTGGTATACTCAACCTTGTGAAAGAGCGCGGCGCGTTTGAGATCTGCCTCCCGAACCCGGTTGACCATCCGTCTCGTTCCGAAAACAATCACGGCAAGCATGAGAACTATGCTAATCACAAGGAACGCGAGCAGGTTACGGCGCAACGATAGAAAACCCTCATCTAGAGCATCCTGGGGACTCACAAGAACCAATGTGAACGGCGAGCCATCGATCTGGGCATAGCTGATGATGCGCGATTCTCCGTTTTCGCTCTCCATCTCGATGATTTCTGGTCGGGTGCTGGTAGGGAGCGTAGGTAGGGCAACAGTCTCTAGCACGCCACCATAGAACCGGGACGGGGTCTGCAGCACGCCATCGCGGTTGACAATGAATGCGTCGCTGGAGGGTTGGGACACGAGCGAAAGCGCCAGGCGGTCGATCACGTCGGTATCGATGGTGGCTCGCAACACGAATACTTGGCCTGAGCCGAGATCTGCCTGGATTGCGATCACAAAATGGGGCAGTTCTCGATATCCCATAAATACATCGCTGACAGAAACGCCTCTCGCGCTGACTTCACGGAACCAGTTGTGATCACTGTAGCTCAGTCCCTCGAGTTTGAACGGGCCGGCGTAGGCAACCTGGAGACCCTCATTATCCACAACTCCTAGATCGACATAGCCACCAAACGCCTGCTTCAGGTTCCCGAGGATCCGGGAAAGGGTCTCAGGGTCTCGAAGCTCCCCGTACGACCTCTCCTGGAGGACCATATCGAGAGCCGACAGATGTGCGGTGAGAAATGACTCCAGCGACTGCTTGCCGTTCGCCGCGAAACGAACCATGGGACGCGTGATTTCTGCACGGAACGCATCCCTGTACTGGTAGTTGCTGACGCCCGCCAAGATGAGAAGCGGCACCACAGCCACAAGGGAAGCAGACAGCGCCGTCGTGATCAAGAGCTTCCGATACCGGCGCCCGGAAATCAGTGCATGAGGATCGGCATCCTCACCAGTTCCCCGCGTCATTCAGCCTCGTTGCGGGCACGACCGGCGTTTTTCACTACCTCCATGAGCTGATTTATGTCGACCGGCTTCCGCAAGTACTCAAACGCCCCCAGCCTGCGGGCTTCTTCCTCATCCTTGTCTGACCCATGGCCGGTCATGATGATGACCGCTATCTGCGGATAGGATTCCTTGACTCGCCGCAACACGTCCATCCCGTCGAGCCCCGGCATGCGCAAATCGAGGACCATGACGTCTGGCATCTCGCCCTCGATCATTTTCAACGCTTGCTGACCGTCGAGCGCCACATCACTGCCGAGGTCGCGCATCTCCATTCTCTCGGCCATAGTCCTCACGAGATCCTCTTCGTCGTCGACGAGCAGCACCTTGAGCGTCCGGGCAGACGCTTCCGCCGCTGCAGCCGGCGTCTTGGGGGAGGATTTGGCTTTGTCCTCCTCCATCACTTCCCGGCTCATCTCCGGTACTCCACCTTCGGCATATGCTGCGGCCATTGCGCTCTTTTCGAATTCCTCCTTCGATTCCTGGACGAACTCCGTGGCCGCTTGAACGCTCTTGCTCCACGCCGACCGGATCACCGAGAGGATCTGATTGGTATCTGCCGGCTTTTGAAGGTATTGAAACGCCCCCAGCCTACGGGCCTCCTTCTCTTCCTTTTCTGAGCCGTGCCCAGTCAGGATGACAATTTGCACGTTGGGATGTTCGTTCTTGACCCGCTCCAACACCTCCATGCCATCTATGCCCGGCATACGGAGATCGAGAACCATCACGTCCGGCGTCTCGTCTTCGACCATCTGGAGCGCCTCATCGCCATTCAACGCAACCCGACTTGTGACGTCACGCATCTCCATGCGCTCCGCCATTGTCCTCACATATTCTTCCTCGTCAT
>JBDGYW010000385.1:0-6379 GCA_039588935.1 Gemmatimonadota bacterium
CCTGCGCCGATGGTCAGCGCGCGGGACTCGAAGAACGGTGTTTCAAAGTGCAAAGGCTTCATAGAAGACGATCCCCACCCCCCATGTGCAAGCTGAACCTCAATTCCCGCCAGAAGTTGCACCTGACACCTATTCACCGCTAGGGCGTTCTTGGGGCATCGAGGTGTGCTGAAGTGACATTTCTCTTCGCGGCGCCTACAGTTGCCAGAGGCCGTGGTGGATCCCGCCCTGGATGTAGATGGCGAAGGTGCCGTGGCCAGGGATTTCCAGCGGCGGATGGGCCACCTCGCCGCCGGCCTCAACCGCTGCGGCGACCGCCGCTTCGATGTCGTCCACCAACCAGTAAGGCCGCACAACCGGCTCCTCCATCTCGTGCATGGGGGCCCGCACCCCGAGCATGCCGCCTCCGGACAGCGCAGCCGTCCGTGCGTTGCCGAGTCCGGCGTCCGGCTCTCCGAACTGCACCCCGTTCGCTGCAGCGTAAGCGGCGCACACCGCGTCGACCTCCCGGGTCACGATTTCGAGATAGTGAATCTGCATGACTCATTCCCCTCCGTCAGATTCAGGTACCACGTTGTTCACGTCTCGAATGGCGACCCACTTTCCATTCCTCTTCTCGAGGATGGCAAGTCCATGCCCTCGGTAGCTCGTTGTCTGGTTTTCCGCCTTGACGGTGATCTTGAACTCACTCTTCGTCCAAAGGTACGCGTGATCGCCAAAGACTCTGACTTCTACGATTTCGTCCCCGCCCTCGAACAAGTAGTCGCGTTCCTTCTCAGGGCTGTTGGTTACCCCTTCTGCAAAAGGTCCTCGCTCCATAGTCTCCCCACCGGGAAGCAAAAATACGGCATCCTCCGCATAAAGGTCGAGGACCGCATCCAAGTCCCCACTTTCCGTTGCAGCCTTCCAGGTTTCGAACCAGTCTCGAATAGCCTGTTCATCATCCACGAATGACCTCCTTGTGGGCATTTCCGAATCACCAGCGTCGTTGCTCTGAACCTGGCGAGTAGCGAAGACAAATAGGAACCCCAAAATCACAACCAATGCAGCTGCTGCTGCGAGTATTCGTGGCATGACACAGTCCCCCCCAACACTATTCAACTTATCCTGACCAGTTCATCGAAATATGCCCGTATCGCTGCACGGCAGGTATTGTCAACTCGAGCTGGTGCCATTCAGACTCCCTGGAAAAGAACGAATCCGCTTCTCGCCAACTGTAGCATCAATTCCTGGCGTTGTTGCATGGCTCCGAGTTGAAAACGACTCCCCCTTTCCCTGAGTGGACGTCATGCCACTCGATAACTGTCGGGCCGGTATTGTCAGCTTGAGCCGTTGCCAACCAGACTTCGCGGATGAAAACGAATACGAATGGCTACCGCGGTTACCGGTTCCCTCGCGAGATCATCAGCCTTTGCGTTTGGCTTTATCATCGATTCTCTCTGAGCTTCCGCGATGTTGAGGAACTCCTGGCGAAGCGGCTCAAGTTGACAATACCCCCATGACATATCCGAAGCGGAGCCAGTATGCCCGACAGCTACCGAGTGG
Source organism: Gemmatimonadota bacterium (assembly GCA_039588935.1). Lineage (GTDB taxonomy): Bacteria > Gemmatimonadota > Gemmatimonadetes > Gemmatimonadales > GWC2-71-9 > JBDGYW01. Next base: position 1,546 of record JBDGYW010000385.1, read on the forward strand.
GTTGGTCTAACGAGGGATGGGCTTCGGCCCACCCCTCTCAGTTCGACTCAGTTCTCCGGTCGCGTGATCGTGTAATTCTCCGGAGGCTCCTGCCCCATCAGGTGTCTTACGAAGTAGTCCCACTTGCGGCGCACGTAGTAGGGTTCGTTCACTCCGTGAGCCTGATCCGTCGCGATGAGGAAATCGAAGCTCTTGTTCGCTTTGATGAGGGCGTCGGCCACCCGAATGGTCATGGCCGGGTGGACGTTGTCGTCCATGTCGCCGTGAATCAGGAAGAGCTTCCCCGTGAGGTTGCCGGCGAGATTGGCGTTGACCTGATTTTGGTAGTTGTCGGTACCGTTCAAGGTGTCTCGTACCAGTAGGCCTTGGTACTTCTCTCCCCAGGCGGCGTGGTATGTCCGGTTGTCGTGGTTCCCTGATTCGGAGACAGCCACTTTGTAGAAGTCGGGATACCTGAGAATCGCGTCAGTTGAAGCGAAGCCGCCTCCCGAGTGTCCGTAGATGCCCACACGGTCGATATCGATGAAACTGTAGCGTGCGGCTAGCTGTCTGATGGCAGCGATGTGATCGGGGATCCCGTTGTCTCCCATATTGCCGTAGTAGGAATCTTGAAGCGCCTTCGCCCGGAAGGGAGTAGCCCTGTGGTCGATTTCGACCACGACGAATCCCAGTTCGGCGATGGCATCTCCGTCGCCGCGGCGGCTTGCTGCCCAGTTCCAGATACCGACGCTACCGATGAAGGGTCCGGGGTAGATGTGCTCGACGATCGGATATACCTGCTCGGGATCGAAGTTGGATGGTTTGTGCATGATCCCGTAGATGTCTGTAACTCCGTCAGCCGCCTTCACCGTAAATGGTTCGGGCGGTGAATACCCAACTTCGTCAAGAACAGAAATGTCGGCGACCTCGAGTGTTTGGAGGACCCTGCCGTTCCGGCCGAGAACCACTGTGGTCGGAGGCATATCAACTCTCGAGAATTGGTCAACGAAGTACTGGCCGCTTGGCGTCACCGAAATTGTGTGATCCGCTTCCTCTCCACCCAACAGCGTGAGTCCGCTGCCATCGAGGTTCACTCGGTAGAAGTCAGCGATCAGAGGCATTCGTCCCGGTTCTCGTCCACGGGCGGTGAAATAGATCTGGTCGGTGGCTTCGTCGATGTACACTATCGTCCCGAACGTCCACGGCCCCGAGGTCACCTGGTTTTTGAGGTTGCCCTCCCCATCGAAACGGTAGAGATGGCCCCAGCCATCCCGTTCGGAAAACCAGAGAACGTCATCTCCGCCGTTGAGGACATCCCAGTTTGGCTTTGCTCTAAAATCCAGGTTCAACTCGATGTAAGTGTCCGTTGTGTCCTTGACGATCAAGCGCGTCTCACCGGTCTCGACGTCAGCCTCCATGAGCTGTATCCTCTTGGTACCTCGAAGACCGTGAGTGAAGTAGAATCGGCTGCCGTTGTCCCTCCACTTCACCGTTGTCCAGGTGGAGTCCAAAACTCCAGTTGTGCCCATCACGATCCACGGCTGTGGGTCCTGCTGCACCCTGACGCTGTTCGTGGTCTCAACATCGACCAGATAAATGTCGAACCGAGGGATAATCGTGTCTCCTGGCAGTGCGTATGGATATAGGTAGTATTCCGGTCGCTCCTTGGTGGACGAGTAGAGCGGCATCATCTCAACGTTCCGCTCGTCCATTCGCTCCACCGCGATCTTCCTGGAGTCGGGCGACCATTGGAGCACGGGACGCACAGGCCGTTTTCTGATGATGGTGCTGGGCCCCGGTTCGGAGATCCCGTAGGCCCAGTAGCGCTCTCCATCGGTGGTTAGCTGAGTGGAGTCACCTCCGTTCACAGCTCGGATCCAAAGGTCGTACTCGTGTATGAAAGCTTCCCACTCCCCGTTTGGTGATTCTATGAACGGGACGTCGCTGGGGATCGTGTCTCCCACCTCACAGCTATACGCCCGGATGTTGCACTCGAATCGCTTTTCTCCCAACCGAAAGCCGATGACGGATTCGTCGTCGTTCACGAACTCGAAGCTGTTGAATGGCAGCTTCCTGCCGATGTAGCTAGAGTCGTTCGCTACGGACATGACCGAGGCGAGGCGGTTGTGGTCGAAGAGGGACGTTCGGCTGCTTTGAGCTGCGTCCACAAGAATGAACTCATGGCCATTCCCGGTCTTGTTCCGGTACCAGAAGCGGTTTCCACCGCGCATCCATGTCGGGTTGACTTCATCTCCAACAACCAGGGGAGATACGTTCCAGCCAAGGAGACTGTTTGCACGGTTATAACGACTCTCCAATTGTGCGGAGAGCGAACCTGCCAATCCCAGAATCAGTAATAGAGCGCCAACGGCCGCGCGGCTGCGAGCAGGTGTCGTCGTTGCTGCAAGTGGCAGGTAGGTCATTAGGGTTCTCCTCAATTCTCTATTGGAGTTTGCCTCCACCTCTCCCAAGTATGCCTCCCCGGAATCGGGGTTGTCCAGCTCGTGGGGGGGGCGGCGCAGTGTTGCGAAAGCGAACGCACTTTGAGGCCGAAGGAGTAGGTGAGAGCTAACTGCACGACCACCCGTTCGAGCCGCCGGCCAAACGTTGCCAAGCTCTGCTGGGCTTCTGGACACTTTCATTTCGGGGTGGCATACTTGGCGGGCGTGAAAGGAAACTCCTATACCTAAGAGAGAGCCACCTCATGGGAACCAGCAGACGACACTTCCTGAAGGCCAGCATCGCCGGCGGCGGAGCTCTGGGCCTGGGGCTCGGCCCCCACGCGTTCTCGGCAGCCCGCGTCCCCGACGAGGGTGAGAGCCGCCATACCGGCACTCCACCCCAAACCCGTCCCCTCACGATCCTGATCCTGGGCGGCACCACCTTCATCGGGCCCCACCAGGTGCGCTATGCTCTGGAGCGAGGCCACACGGTTTCCATCTTCACCAGAGGTCGCAGTGAGCCTCCCCTCTTCAAGGACGCGTTCGAACACGTCGAGCACCTCATCGGAGATCGGGAGGACAACCTGACTGCCCTGGAGGGCAGAAGCTGGGATGTGGTGATTGATAACTCAGGCTTCCAGACGGCGTGGACCCGTGATTCGGCGGAGCTGCTCAAGGACCGTTGTGGCCTCTATCTCTACGTCTCCTCCACAGGAATCTACTACCCCTACCTCACGACCGAGATCGGTGAGGACACAGAGGTGGATCTGGTGGACGCGTCCGACGGGGAGAATGTGAGCGCCTCCTATGGCGTGATGAAGGCCACCTCCGAGCGAGCCGCCCGGGAGGCGTTCGGGGACCGCACCATCGTCGTGCGCGCGGGATACATCGTGGGGCCCGGAGACGGTGCCGACCGGTACACGTACTGGCCCGTTCGCCTGGAGCGGGGCGGCGAGGTCCTGGTCCCGGGGAAAAAGCAGGACTTGGTCCAGTGCATCGACGTGCGGGATCTGACGGAGTGGATGATCCACCTGGTGGAGAACGAGACCTTTGGCACCTTCAACGCCACCGGGCCGGGCTGGCCCCTGACGATGCAGGAGTTCGTGCACGGTGTGCGGGCCGCCACTTCTTCCGAGGTGACCTGGACCTGGATCGAAGACTACGACTTCCTCGAGGAGCACAGGCTGACCTTCGCGATCCCCTGGATCATGCCGGTGGACGACTACGTGGGTTCCCAGCGCATCGACGTCTCCAAAGCGGTGGCCCACGGACTCACCTACCGTCCCATCGCCCTCACCGCCATGGAGACACTGGAGTGGTGGCACTCCGACGCCGTCACCGACGAGAGGAGGGCGAACGCCCGCTTCTTCTTGTCGCAAGAGCGGGAGGCCGAGATCCTGGCGACGTGGAAAGCGCGGTCGGGTTAGCGCCGCGGCTGCGACCCTGTCTGCATAAGCCGTGTGCCACACGCTCGCCAGCTCCATCGAGCTGCCCGTGGTCGGGAGGCCTTCGGCGCTTCGCCGCGCCTTTGGAAGCGGGGGGCACTAATGAACCGAATTGCAGAGCCGGCCCCCGTCGAACGGGGCACGATCCGAAACACCGAAGGGATACAGAGATGAAAAAGACACTCGCCGCATTCTGCGGCCTCGTCCTTCTCCTCACCGCTGCCCAAGCTGCGCTAGCCGAAGACCGGATCCAGATGCCCGAGCTGGACGCCTTCTGGGCCGAGGTCTCCAGAACGGTTGGCGAGGGTGATTTCGAGGGATACGGGGCTACCTACCATCCCGACGCGGTACTCGTGAACGCCTTGTCGGGGACCAGCTACCCCATCGCCCAGGCTCTGGCTGGATGGAAGCAGGGGTTCGACGACACCAAGGCCGGGAAGATGGAGGCGGGCGTGGAGTTCCGCTTCACCCAGCGTCTCTCAGACGGAAGCACGGCTCACGAGACAGGGATCTTCCACTATTGGGTGGTGAGCGCAGAGGGACAGCGCACCGACCAGTTCATCCACTTCGAGGCCCTTCTGGTGAAGAAAGACGGGTGGGCGATGGTCATGGAGTACCAGAAGTCGGTTGCATCCAGCGCTGAGTGGGAGGCAGCGGGTTGAGGGTATCCCGAATCCGGTCATCGTATTGAGAACCGTGCAAGCGAGTTGCGCCTCCCCCCCCGCGACGTTCAGTTCACATGTTCTCCACCGGCATGTTCTCCATCAGGTAACGTGTCAGGTACCCGTACACGTGCCGCGTCGTCCCCGGACCCTCGTAGAGCCCGTGCGACCGATTGGGATACGCCATCATCGTGAAGTGCTTGCCGTGCTCCACCAGTCTGTTGATCAGCGCTTCGACGCCCTGGTAGTGAACATTGTCGTCACCAGTACCATGCATCAGGAGCAGGTTGCCCTCGAGGTTTTGCGC
>JBDGYW010000386.1:0-6374 GCA_039588935.1 Gemmatimonadota bacterium
ATCGGGCACGACGAGGACAGTTGTCAAGTCGACATCGGTTGCCTGTGATGGCATCTGAACCGGGAAGAACCACCCACCTTGGTTTTGATAGACCGCGAGAGGCGCGCCAGCACCGGAAGTGATCAGTAGATCATCGTCGCCGTCCCGGTCCATGTCATACCAACTCGTCCCCGGGCCAAGGCGACTCATAGCATTCAGCAGGAGCGGTTGGCGTTGGTAGTCGTCGTAGTTGCTTTCAACATGCACGTGGTTCAAACGCTCGGACACGTCTGCGAAGAGCGCTTGCGCGTCATCTTGTGTAGAAACAACCTGCGAGGAACGGGACACGTCATGGGCACTCGATTCGCGTATCTCGTATAGCCGATCTGGAGCAACGTCCTCGAGATTCGTTTGCCTGCCGTTACGCCAATCAACTGTTATCGAAATGCGGCTCGCATTGCCGGTGCCAAAGGACAACATCGGATCTGAGCTGGAGAGGTACGCACCACCAATCACTACTTCCTTCCGTTGCTCTGCAACTGCCCCGCCTGCAACACTGATCTTTGCCCCAACGCCCTGCGTATTTGGAGCCGCCCCGACGAGTCTCACTGAAACGCGCCCGGCAGAAGCGTCGTTTCGAAACACTCCGGCGGGAAAGCCGAGGCGGTTGATTACGACGTCCAAGTCGCCGTCGCCGTCCAGATCACCCGTCGCGAGCCCATGCGACACATCTTCCTCGTTCGCAAAGCCCCACTCCTCAGCAACCTCGTCAAAGGTGAGATCGCCGTTGTTTCGGAACAACACGTTCTTCAGGTGCAGTTTGGGGTAAAGGAACCTCTCCCTTCGCCAGGGCACTCTGGAGATCGAGCTTCTGATGCGGATGTCAGTATCGTAGTCCATCACGTCCCATACATGCCCCGTCGACAGCAAGATGTCCTCGTATCCGTCAAGGTCCACATCGAGGAAAAGCGACGCCCAAGACCAGTCTGACGCCTCGACACCCGCCAGGTATGCGATCTGGGCATAGGTGTTGTCCCCGCGATTGACAAAGAGCGTATTCCGCATCATTTGCGGTCTGTCGTCGATACGCCCGATGATCTTCGGCAGGGGCGTATGAGTGGGCTTTTGCATCTGGCGGCGCCGACCGTCGCTACTCAACATGTCCGCCTCAAAGAAATCCAGGTCTCCGTCGCGGTCGATGTCGGAGAAGTCGAGCGCCATCGCCGAGTTGCTGGTGGTCCTCAATGAAAGCGGCGGTGCGATCTGGAAGACACCGGAGCCATCGTTGAGCCAGAAGAAGTCAGGGTCCTCGAAGTCGGCGCAGACGTACAGATCGGGATCCAGGTCTCCATCAACATCGACGAACTTCGCAGACAACACGAAGTAGTCGGGAGCCTCGGCAATCGGGACACCGTTCTCGTCGAGGAACCTACCGGAGGTATGGGAGACAGCTTCGAATCCACCTGAGCCATCGTTCAAGTAGAACCAGTCCTGGTCGGCGCGCTGCCTTCGGATCAACAGGTCAAGTTCTTCGCTGACCTCGACGCGATAATGTTCGCGAAACGCGGGGCTTATTTCAAAACTGTCCCCTACTTCACGAACTACGCGGTCAAATGACCGAATCCGCGGTTCGTAGATATCATCGACGCTCAGGGCCTTATAGTTCGCGACGTACAGGTCAAGATCGCCATCCCCTTCCACGTCAGCCAACGTCATCGTCATGCTCCCACGATCCGACGCGAGGCCAACCTCACCCGAACGCTCTGTGAAATTGCCGAGCCCGTCGTTTACGAACAGCGCGTTCGGACCACCCAGTGCACTTACCAGTAGGTCCAAGTCGCTGTCTCCATCAACATCCGCGAATACGGCGCCCGTGGAGTATCGGTCCGAGGCAGTTACGCCTGACGCCTCCGCGACATCTTCGAAGCGCCAGTCACCCAGGTTGCGATAGAGTGTGTTTGGTCCGTCGATGCGCGCAAAGTAGATGTCGACCAGCCCATCTCCGTCCACGTCGCCCAACGCGACTCCGGCTCCCTGAACCAGATGGCGGTTCTGCTCCATCTGTGCTTCGGTCACTGAGTTGGCGAAATCGACACCGGTCCTAGCGGCGTCGAGCTGGGTGAAACCAGGCCCGCGACGCCCCGGACCGGCCAGGTCACGCCACCTATGGTCCCCCTCATCATGCCATTCACCGGGAACCGCGGGTCCACAGCCCATAACAACGGAGACGGACAGCAAAAGACTCCACCGTCGGGGCACACTGAATATGCGAGGAGGAAAACGATTCGTCGCCAATTTGCGGCGTTTCATATCAGTTGATCGCTCACAGCTTCTGGCCGTTGATCCCACCAGACGAGGTATCCGATTTCGACTTCTCGATCTTGGGCAGATCAGGAGAAAAATCTTCGCCGGGATTCACGAATCGATTGAGTTCAATGCGGTACTGCTTCTCGTAGAGTTCGCGATAGCGCCCGCCGTTCGCGAGCAACTGATCGTGAGTACCCCTCTCCACGACCTCGCCCGCTTCCAGCACCAGGATCTGATCGGCAGTCTGAATTGTGGAAAGTCGGTGCGCTATGACAAACGTGGTTCGACCCTGTCGAAGTGTGGCTAGGCCATCTTGAATCTCCGCCTCGCTCTCACTGTCTAAACTCGAAGTGGCTTCATCGAGAATCAAGATTCTTGGGTTGGCGAGTATCGCACGTGCAATAGCCACGCGTTGACGCTGCCCACCGGACAACTTCACCCCGCGTTCACCAACGATCGTTTCATACCCGTTCTCGAACCTGTCGATGAACTCGTCGCAATGCGCAATCTTCGCCACTGCCCTGACCTCATCCATCGTCGCACGCGGCGCACCAAACTTGATGTTCTCGGCGATGGCGCCGTCGAACAAGAAGTTCTCCTGCAGAACGACACCAACATGGGAGCGATAATCCCGAAGGCGTATGTCGGTGAGATCAACACCATCCACAAGGAGCTTGCCCGACTTCGGGCGATTGAACGCAGCAACGAGGGAGATGAGTGTGCTCTTGCCGGAACCGCTCGAGCCCACCAGGGCCGTTGTCGTTCCAACAGGTGCCTCGAACGATACGTTCTTCAGCACCTCCACGTCCTTGTCGTATTCGAAACTCACGTCCTCGAATGTGAAGTGCCCCGTCAGCTGCGTCGCACGACGGCGAGTTGCGTCCTCCTCGTCCTCGGTGGCCATCGCGCGGATTTCGCGTATGCGATCGAGCCCGGCGAAGGCTTCACTGATCTGCGTGCCGATGGATGCAATTTGGATGAGGGGTGTCGCAACGAGTCCGGTGAAAAAGATGTACATCACGAAATCGCCCAGCGTCATTGAACCGGCGATTATCGAGCGTCCGCCCACCACAATCATGATGACGCCGATGCCGCCCACGACTAGGGTTGAGAACGAAGATATGGCTGAGATTCCCGTTACTGCCTTCGCAACATTCCGAAACAGTCGATGGACTCCCTTTGCGAATACATATTCCTCACGGCGTTCGGCTGTATACGCCTTGACTATGCGGATGCCCCCGAACGTCTCACCTAATCGACCCGTGACATCCGCGTTGAGTTTGCCCCGCTCCCGGAATAGTGGGCGAAGACGCGTGAATGCGACCGCCATCGCAGCCGCGAACAGGAGTAATATGAAAATCGTGAAGGAGGTGAGCCGCCAGTTGATATAGAACAGCACGAAGAGGCCGATTGTCGCCGTCATCAAGCCACCGGTCAATTGCACCAGACCGGTACCCACGAGATTTCGGATACCTTCCGCATCCGTCATGACGCGCGAAATCAGAATTCCCGCCTTCGTAGAATCGTAGTAGTTGATCGGAAGACGAGCCACGTGTTCCTGAACGACCTTGCGCATATCGGTAATCGCGCGTTGAGCAGCCACACCCAGTACTTGCGACAAGGAAAAGGATGTCAATGCCTGGACGACGGTAGCTGCACCCACAGCGAACGCGAGCCCCTTCAGCAGTTCGACTCGGTTGTTACCGATCACATCATCAATGAGGAACTTCGAACTGGCAGGCAACACGAGTCCCGCGAGCCGATTGGCGACCATGAGGAAAAACCCGAGTGTCAGACGTCTGCGGCGGGCCCACATCAGGTCCCGCGCTTCGCGCCAGGCTCCGCGGAAGTTGACTTTCTTCTTCTTATCCTCTTCGAGAGGCCCCCGGTAACCGCCTCCATGTCCGTATTTCGGCATGGTCGGAAGGTAGTTGGTGCGCGGGCGGAGTAGCAGGGGCTGGTGCGCGTAGCACTTGCAGCGGGTCACTTGTGGCAGTCGAAGCAACTCTCGACCCCGTCGCTCAACTCGCTGTTCACCCTCTGATGAGGTTTCTGATCGACAATTCGGACCGCGACTTGCCCCTGCAGCTGTGCAACGCCTCGACTCTGTTCTGGTACACGAGAGGCCTCAGCGCCTGTTCGGTTTTGAATTCACAAACGTAGCTTCGCGAAGGCACAACGATGAATCGTGTTAGAGATCGCTGGTGTATTAGCTATGTGAGACATCGATCTGAATTGGAGTACTCTGTGATCTCATCAATCCGTCCCCTTAGTCTGCGCCTAACTTATTGTTCCACAGGAAGTTAGGCATCAGGATACAGCCTTTTGTCGAGTGTTGAGTGCAGTATACGGGTTACATGTGGCACAAACGCAATAAATGGTAATGTGATACCCGAAAGTGACACCAACGGTTGGGGTTCTTTGTGTCATTTTGGGTGCGATCTTCTGACTTCTGATCGACCCATGAAAGCCGGCATGGGACGTGCTGAACACTAATGAAATCTTAATGTTCGCAGATCCGTTGTAATGCCGAAACCACACAGACCTGGGAAACAAATGTCGAATAGAAGTCAAACTGGAAACGATTCACGTGCGTCCGACGGTAAGGCCTTCAATGCTTTGACGGAATCGCCCCGCCGAACCTGGCAACAGGCCACCCGAAACTTGGTGATTGGTGCAGGCCTCCTGGGAGCATTGGCAACATTCTCAACCTGCGGCACCGACGAGCCAGTCACCCCGCCGGACCCGGATGCAGACCTCGATTTCTCCCATGTGCAGATCGTGGACTCCGCAGCAGTGGGAAGTGCGTCCCAGCGCGTTCTGACGCTGGATGTCAGTGGTGAAAGTGTGGCAAATATTACCTGGAATGTCACGCGGGCACAAAACAGCGCATGGCTACTCTTGAGCGGAACGAGTGGCACAACACCGTCCTCACTGACCATCTCACTCGATCCAGCAGGTCTTCTCGTTGGCATCTACCGGGACACGTTGATCTTCGAAGTCAGCGGCGTGGCACCGTTTCGTGTGCCTGTCACGTTCGAGATCCACCCATGCAGGCCTTCTGAGGTTACGATAGGAAGTCCGATCGCTGACTCTCTCACCACGTCTTCGTGCGGTGCACCACATCGAGATGGACATTTTTCGCGGCTGTATAGTTTCGTTGCCGCTGCCGGAGATTCCGTATCCGTGTTCATGACGTCGACCGAAGTCGACGGCTACCTTGTCCTGGATAGCATCGGCGACGGATCGGCACCGCCACTACAGGAAAGTGACGGTTGTAACGGCGAGGACGGCGATCCCTGTCTCATCTACGCTCTCCTCCCACATTCTGGCACGTATTTCGTCGAGGCCACAACAAACGCCCTTGGGGAGGTAGGGTCATTCTCACTTCAAATCTTGTCTCCGCGGGCCCCGAGTTCACCGACCGATTTGGCTCAACTTCGCGACGACAGCACGACAGCTCTCGCAACCGGTGCCTCCATTGACGTTTCGGCGTTGGTGCACGCCGCCACGGTATCTGACGACGATCCGACCGATCAGGTAAGCCTCGAAATCGAGGTACGGCCCGTCGCCAGTTCCTTCACTGGCGTGCCAACCAACTCAGGCGAGTTGGTTGCGAGTGGAACGACAGCTTTTGCACGGGTTGGCGATCTCTTGGACGATACCGACTATCACTGGCAGGCACGCGCAGTTGACCAAACTGGCCGTGTAAGTGGTTGGGCCGACTTCGGTCAGAACGGTGACTCTGAACCTGATTTCCGCATTGCAGTTCCAGCTTCAGAACTAGCGTTCACTCAGCAGCCGGGCAACACCGCCGCCGCCCAGTCTTTGACACCCGCGGTCTTAGTCGCTGCGCGGGAATCATCCGGGCAAACTGACACGAGCTTCACCGGCACGATCACCGTCTCGATCAGTTCCGGGACAGGTGCACCAGACGCCGTTCTAACAGGTACCGTCACGGTTGCTGCGGTGAATGGGGTAGCCGCGTTCACAGATTTGAGCATCCAGCGTGTGGCGGCGGCGTACACTCTTGAAGCCACGGCGGTGGATCTGTCGACAGCTGTGAGCGAGCCGTTCAACATCGTTGC
>JBDGYW010000387.1:0-6370 GCA_039588935.1 Gemmatimonadota bacterium
CACCTGAACCTCGGCACCTACCTGAGGACGAATGACGCCTGTGGCAATCACCGTCGAGCCGATATCCCGCCGTTCCACTCTTTCCGTGCGGGATGTTGCATACGAAGTCGGTTCGCCCGCTCCGGACGCCGCCCCCCTGCCGAGGAGCCAGTACCCGCCGGCAGTCACAGCAACAACCACGACGATTCCCGTCCAGATCTTCTTCGCCATTATCTAACGCCCCTCATCCGCACCGTGTGAATCAGATAACCCGTGCCGCTCCATCAACCACTCGTGCAGTTCGACTCGCTGGTTTGAATCGAGGATCGCCTCGATTTCGGAAGTCACACTGTCGATTGCAGACTCGAGCCGAGCGTGAACGATAGACCAGGATTCGTCCACTGCGGCTTGATGTCGGCTCAGTATCTCATGTATCTGGCTTGCCTGCGTTTCGGAAAGGCCGAGGTCGCTACGGAGCCCTTGAAGGAAGTTTTCGTGGTTCGCGTCCAGAGCTGATGCCTGTGAGTGTGCGTCCGTCACCGCGGCTGCTGCGCGAAAGAGCGTCCGATCCATGTGCACCCCGATCACCACTCCTATCACCAACAACGAAACGGCGCCGAGAGCGGCGTGGATGACGTGTTTCTTGTTGCTCATCTGTCAGACTCCGCGTTTCGTACCGCTATCAATGTCTCCATCGTTGGAGGCGTGGCCTCCGACACCAGGGTGACGGCAATCGGATCGACAGGAGCGAGACCGTAGGCGTCCAGACCTGGTGCGGGCATTTCCACCTGTTCGGCGTCGGGAACCAGGAAGAATGACGCAAGAACCGCAGCCGCCGCCCCGGCCGCCAGCATTGTGGAAAACCGGGCGATCTCAGACCACCACGCAGGATCGCCCTCCCCGAACGCCGCCACCTGGGGTACCGCGTCTTCGACAATCCTGTCGGTGAGCCCGTGCCAGTACTCAGAGTCGTCCGGCAAACGCGAAAAGAGGCCGCGCTGTTCGTCAGGCATCTTCATCGATCCCATTCTTCCTCCTTGAACGACTCCATGGCGAGGCGAAGTGCACTTCTAGCCCTGTAGACGTGTGTCCGCACCGTGGCGTCGCTGAGGCCGAGCGCGTCCGCCACCTCCGCGCTGCCGAGCCCTTCCAATGCGCAGAGTCGAAAACAGACGCGCTGCATTTCTGAGAGCGACTCCAGTTCCATATCGAGCCGCGCCTGCAGCTCCACCTTTTCGACCACGTCGAGGGGCGTGGGTTGCTCATCGGCTACCGTCTCCTCCAGCGCCTCAGAAACCCGCAACGCTCGAGCACCAGCAGCATTCCGCGCCAGGTTTCTGAGAATGGTGAAGAACCAGGGCCTGAATGGGCGGCTGGCGTCGTAGCTCTCCAATGCGCCAACGACCCGCCTGAACGCTTCCTGGACGAGGTCCTCCGCATCCTCCAGCGTCTCCGTGAACTCCCAGGCAACCGCCATCGCCGGCCGGACGTATCTGTCCACAAGCTGACGATAGCCGAGTTCATCGCCAGTGAGTGCGCGGCGGATTAGTTCCTGGTCGGGAATGTAGTTATGACTCACGTCGATAAGACATCCGTTATCTCAGTTGGCAGCCCTGCCACTCTCTACCTCCCCTCCCGCTCCTACCTTCCTCCATCTCACACTAAGTACAGCTCACACCCCAACACCGTTTACACGGACCTGACTCAGTACCCCCTCCGCTTGTTTACCACCGACAACAACGGCTCCCCTGTCGCAAACCGCCTCAGGTTTTCTCTGAAGAGCAACCAGATCCGCTCCATGTGAGCCTCTGAGTCGCCACCAACATGCGGGGTGATGATGACGTTGGGCAGAACCCACAACTCGTGATCCGCTGGGAGCGGCTCAGGCTCGGTCACATCCAACCCGGCTCCTGCGATTCGCCCTTCGCGGAGAGCGTCAACGAGGGCGTCAGTGTCGACAGTCTTGCCGCGACCGATGTTGATGAAGAAGGCGCTCTCCTTCATCGCCGAAAAGAAATCGTCGTTGAACATGCCCTCGGTCTCTGCCGTGAGCGGTACACAATTCACAACTACATCCGCCGCCAACGTCAGCGAAAGCAGCTCGTCGGAAAGTCCGACATAGTCAACAAACGAAGGCCCTTCACGCCTGCTCGCCCTCGTTGCCAGCACTCTCATCCCGATCCCGTGAGCCAGGCGCGCCACCTCAGTGCCGATGCCACCGAGCCCGGCCACAAGGAGTGTCTTGCCCCGCAATTCCCCGAGTTCACTGCCACTGCCGGTTATCGGGGTCGGGCCGGTGAGCGGGCGTTTATCCCAGCGCCGCTCGCTCTGGAGGTACATCGCGGTGTGCAATCTCCGGCTCAAGGAGAGCGTCATGCCCAGTACGTGCTCTGCACCGCCTTTCGCATAGAGACGCTGCCCGTTTGTGAGCACCACATCACTTTCAGCGAAGCCCGGCATTCCCAGGTAGCTCTCGACACCGGCGGAGTAAAGAGACACCCAACGAAGGCGTTCACCCCGTTCGAGGATCCCCGGGTTCAGCCAACCGAGAATCGCATCAGCATCGTCTACGAGTTCGGCTGCGTGTTCCCTGTCTCTCGCCACCAGGACCTCCACACCGGGCGCCGCGAGGGCGAGCTGTTCCGTCCGCCCGGGCCAAAGATCAGCTACCACCACCTTTCGCGGCGGTGTCCATCCCGGGCTCGCAACAGTTGGCGATGGTCCTTCACGCAGACCGAGCCTTTCAACGAATGTTTTGGCCGGAAGGATACCGACGTGTTCGTCGTACAGCTGCCCGGCTGTGCCCTCCGGGAACACTCCCCGAGCGATACCCTGCACCGTTGCGATCACATCCTCCCGTGGCCTTCCTTCGTTCACCATAGCCGTGATCGCGTTCCTTGCCCGCAACAAGGCCCCATGCGCGTCCCGGATCATGCTGAGATCGCCCACAGGGCCACTGCCTGGAACAACGACACGCGGACTCAGGCGGAGCAGTCGCTGCAGTTCCGCAATCCAGTCATCAATTGACAGCGGACCCGAGCCTCTGCCCAACCCAACCAGATCGCCGGCGAAGAGCGTTTTCGAACCGTCCTCGAGCACTGTCCAGGCATCTGCTCCCCCGTCCACTCTCACTTTGTGCAAAACGGCTCGCGCCGATGCGTCTTCAAAAATCACATCCGTCGCAATTGCGGAGTTCCCGTTGTGAAACTCAGTCCGGTCGGTTTCGCTCGGCACCACTTGCGTGACACCGCTCTGACCTGCCCCGCAGTTTTCGGCCGCAATGCCGTGCGTGCGTGCCAGGTATCGCACCGGCTTTGTCGTTATGGCCCGTATACCCTCGGGCAGCGCATGCCAGACCCCATCCTCACAGGCGTCGATCACGAGGAGGAAATCGTCGAACTCCACCACACCCACATTTTGCGCCGCGACTCCCCCCTGACCCGACAACGTCATCACATGGACGCCGTCCGCGATCTGTTGGAACTCCTGAGATTCAGCGGGTGAAGCCAAAAGCAATGCCGAAAAAATCACTAGCGTCCGTGTCTTCTTCATTCTTCTTCCTTCGCCGGTCATCAATCCAGTCAACCCATCACCGTTCGATCCACAACCGCTCCATAAATGCTATCGGATCTGCCCTGTGAGGGGTTTCGAGCCCACGCACACGTATGTGGGCAACATGTGCGTCGCATTGAGGGTAAAGGAACGTAACCGGCATATCCGCCATGAAGAGCGGCGCGAGTTCGCCATATATCCGCCCTCGCTCATCCGCGTCAACAGTCTCATTCGCAGTCGCGAGGAGATCTGAGACCTCACGGTTGCGATACCCGATGTCTGGAAACCCTCTCAAGCGTTCTGCCGGATCTTGCAGGCCGAACCACTGTATGTGACCGGCAAGGACGTTCCAGAACGGAAGGATTGCCGCTTCGAAATCGCCCGCCATCAAACGCGTGACTCTGGCGCTCCAATCCAAGCGTTGGACTTCCATGTTGACACCGATCCTGCGAAATGCAGCCTGTGAAAAGACTGCAACCGCCTCCTCCTCATCCGAGCTGACGAGCACCGTAAACGACAACGGCTGCCCATCCCGCTCCAAAATGCTGTTGCCGGCGGTTTCTCGCCAACCAGCGTTCGCCAACAACGCGAGCGCTCCGTCAGGATCAAGGGCAATCGGCGTTGGAACCTCGCCGCTGCGACACTGGTCTATCGTAAACAGGACGTCGGCGAGGCAGCTCCCCTCCGGGAAGTTGAGAAACTCCAGCAGTTCACCCCGGCTGAGGCCCATGGTGAGCGCCTGGCGGACGCGTGCGTCGGACAAAGCCGGGTGCCGGTGATTCCAGGCCAGAACATTCAGCCACGGTACCCACGAGGGGAGTTGTCGGTATATCCGAAAGCGCGGATCGTTCGCTAGCGCCAGGACGGCTGCGTGGTCCACCCGGGTGATTGCATCCACGTTTCCGCTCAACAGCTCGGTGACCGCGACATCGGCACCACCAAACTTGATACGTAGGTGTTCGATCGCCGGTCTTCCCGCATAGAAGTCGGCGTTCGCCTCGAGTTCCACCATCGTCTTGGGCAAATGGCTCACGTAGCGGTAAGGACCGTTGCCCACCGGACGTGTCCAGAACTCCCATTCCCAGAACGTACCAGGGTCGAGGTGTTCGATGATGTGTTTCGGCCAGTACACGACCCAATCGTTCAACGCGTCCTTGGGACGGGCGTAGTGGATGGACAGCGTCGTATCGTCGTGGACCAGAATCGAATCCACGTCGTGCCAGGCATCTTCATACAGGATGTCGGGGCGGCCCTGGAATTCGATCGTGAACTTCACATCGTGTGCTGTGGTGGGAGCCCCGTCGTGCCAGCGTACGTCTGATCGGAGATAAAACGTCCAGTTGCGGAAATCCGGGGATCGTTCCCACCGATGTGCTAGGCGTGGCGCGGCTTGACCGTGTTGGTCATTCGTCACGAGCGGCAAAAAAACCAGGAACCACGGGTCCGAACTCCAATACGGCCCAAAGACGCGTTCGTCGGCGTCGTAGAGGATGGTAAGGGACGAGTCTGAGTTGCCACCAGGAGGGCGTCCGCAGGCGGGGAAGAGAACCCACGAGATCGTCGTGATGACAATGATAGCACGGCGAGTCACGACATTTCCTCCGTGGTTGTCCCTGCGCTGAAGCGCGCGCTCGGCGCCTTTGGCGGGGCGTCTTGAAAGACGCTTACTCCCGCTACTCGAAGAAGCACGCGACCTCCCGACCTGCCTCTCTCTCCTCCAACGGAGGAGTTGATTCTCTGCACCGTTCCTCCGCAATCGGGCAGCGCGACGCGAAAGCACAACCACGAAGTTCCTCAGTGGCCGACGGAGGCTCACCGCGCAGCTTGATCCGCATTCGTTTCTCGCCTGCCCTGGCCGACGGCACAGCTGAAAGCAAAGCCTTCGTGTACGGGTGCAGCGGATTCTGTATCAACGCGTTTGTCTCGGCCTGCTCGAGGACTAGGCCGCGGTACAGCACGGCTATGCGGTCAGCAACACGTTCGACCACGCTGACGTCGTGTGATACGAAGAGCATCGCAATTTCGTCGCGTTGTTTGAGTTCCAGGAAGATGCTCAATATCTGTGCCTGAACCGAGACGTCGAGCGCCGAAACCGGTTCGTCCGCAACCAACAGTTCGGGTTCGAGGCTGAGAGCACGCGCAATCGCAACACGCTGCCTCTGCCCACCGCTCATTTCGTGCGGGTAACGATGGTAGAAGTATGACTCGATGCCGACCCTCTTCAACAACTCCAACACCCGTGACTTCGTCTCCTCCGGTGGAACGATCTCATGGAGTTTGAGCGGTTCCGCAACGATCTGGCCGATCTGCATCCGCGGGCTCAGCGATGCGTAGGGGTCCTGGAAGACGATCTGCAGTCGGCGTCGAATCTGTCGAAGAGCGCGACCTTTCAGTTTCCGAAGGTCCTCACCTTCGAAACTGATGGTTCCCTCTGTTGGCTCCACCAGCCGAAGTACCGATCGACCGAGAGTCGTCTTGCCACTCCCGGACTCACCCACCAAGCCCAACACCTCGCCGCGGCGCAGATCGAAGTCGACGCCGTCCACCGCCCTAACCCAGTCACGCTTTCCTGCCCACCCCTTGCCGAGCGGAAAATGTGCCTTGAGACCGCGCACCTGAAGCAGCGGATTCACATTGTCACCTTGAAGCAAGCACATTGGCCTCGATATCCGATGTTCTTCAACTGCGGGGGTCCACTCGACAGTCAACATCAGCAATGGGACACCGGGGATGGAAGGTGCAGCCTTCGGGAAGATCGAGCAGGTCCGGAACCGCACCGGGTATCCCCACCAGAGGAGCATTGGACCCGGCACCGAGATGCGGGATCGAACCAAGGAGC
>JBDGYW010000388.1:0-6369 GCA_039588935.1 Gemmatimonadota bacterium
TGTTCACGTTGACCGAAATCAGTGTTCACCATCCCGAAATCGCTGTTCACCTTCCTCCGAAATCGGTGTTCACCATCAACCGAAATGGGCGTTCACGATCCTCCGAAATACGCAACTACCAAAAAATAGACAGTTTCGGCCGTTGCCATGCAATTCGTCGCCCAAAGTCGTTCGATCTCATTGGGGTGAGTAACACGGATGCCCGAGGGGGTTTAGAAACCATGAACTCCTGTATGCGACGAACGAGAGCCCTCTCTGCACTGCAAGGAGGCGCATGTGTTTGGCGACTATCTATCCTCTCAATACTCGGTTGGCAACGACCGAGCCGACTGTGTTCTGAAGGTGAGGATCAACCGCAGCACCTATATTTAAGAACCGCGAGAAGTGTCTTGTCGATCGCAACAAGACGAATATTCCACTATTCATCCGTCGTCGGATCGCAAGGATACATTGATGGGTACATCTCCCAGCATAAGGAGCCTCCGCAAGGCACGCGGGAGACATTCGTGCAGGGACAGAATTACTGCCTGTTTATGAATGAGCTACGGGCGGCGTTCAGACCACAAGATTCGGTGGATCACTAAACCAGAACGTCCTTTCGCTTAGGAGGATTGATCTATGGACGATGGCTTAAAGCCAAGGAAGAAAACGCATTGCTATTTCTGATTGATTGCGGGGCTGATCGTGTTATCAGCCATCGCGTTTCTACTCTCAAGGTGGCTGGCATGATCCAGTCATGCAGCCCAATAGGAGAAGACAATGGCAAGAGTACTCAAATGTGAGGAGGTAACGGAATGGATTGAAGAAGAAGTACTCAAACCCGTAGAAACATGGGTAGAGAAGACTGAAGAAGTTTGCAAGAACTGGCCGTGGCCGCTGAACTGGTTATGCAAGTTAGTGACGACCCTCGTAAAGGTAGTGACTTGGGTAGTGGAGATCGTGGGGAAATGGGTAACTCGTACGATCTGTAAGTTCGTCGACATCGTCCTTAGTTTTGTTATTGACGTTGTTGTTGGTGTCATCGACATTGTCGTCGGAATCTTTACCTGGGACTGGACACGGGTCTGGGACGGTTTTGTGAGGATCGTGAGCGGGGTCGTCGGGGGTTTCTTCGGACTCGTTCGTATCGTTCTACTCGGTGACCTTATTGATTTCATTCGCGACGAGATCAACAAGAAGCGGCTGCGCGACTACGTCCGCAAACTGCTCGAGGCACGCTTCGCGAGTGACCCGTCGTCACTCGCGGCCGCGAAGGATGCCATAGGCGTTGATTTCGGAGCATTCGGGCTGCGTCTGAAGGCTACGGCTGTCCGCACTTTTGTCAGGTCGGATCGGATCGACGCCCACGACACGGTTCCTCTCTTGATCCGCTGGCATGAGGACCCGTCTCTCGATATCAACATCCGAAAGCTGGCGGGTTACGACTGGGACAGCTTCTGGAAGCGGGGCCGACCTCAGGTCGTTGATGCCAGCGAGAACGATGTTGACGACTACATCCGCGACCGTGGCGGGAAGTCGTTCCGTATCTATGCGATGGGCGAGTCTGTTCTCCAAACGAAGGCCAACGTTGCGGAAGAGCGGGCGAGGGCGCTCGGTCTCATGCTTGAGTTCGACACGGCGGAGGCGGAAGTCACCGACCCTGCGTTCGTCCGATTGACCGGGAGCAGCGGCGCCCAGGATCTCTTCAACGTGAACGTTCTCGGGCGCACCGATGAGGGCGTTGATCCATCAGCTGCACGCGCAGAATTGTGCCGTCCCGAAGGTGGCGGCGTGTTCGGCTACGTCGGGACGTTTATCGGTTATGCGTCCCACCTCGACGATTCGGTATGCGTTGATGGCAGTTCTTTTCCGGGAAGTCAAACGTCGGGAGTCTCGTTTCTCGACCGACTACCCGACTTTGCCTTCAAGTACGTGTTCGTTCACGAGCTCGGACACTACTTCGGACTGTGCCACGTCGACGGTCTCAACCGTATTATGTACACGGCGAACAAAGATGAGGACAAAACCTGGTGGAGCTGGATGCTTATCCCGGACTGGGTGTACTTGGAGGGCGGCCCGCGTTTCGTTCTCGACGAGGGCAAAAGGGCGTGGGATCTCATTGTCGGCGGAGGTTTCCCGACCGGCTGCCTGACGACACGTGCGCATTGATGGAAATGGTTTTGTCAGCTCGGGGATCCTGGTTGCGCAGGACTCGCTGCGCTTGACACTGACGGACAAGAACGCGCACATCGCGACAGAGAAATACATGACTGAAAATGCCGAGGTGATCAGCATCGATTCAGATGTCCTGATCGCTCCACATCATGGAGCGGACAATGGGAGTTCAAAGAGGTTCATCGAGGCTGTAAGTCCGACCTGGGTAATCTTCTCAGCAGGACACGATCATGAGCATCCCCGATCGGCAGCGGCGGAACGTTTTCTGGGCGCGGGTGTGGGACTGGAGAAGATGTTTAGAACCGTTCTCGGGGACGATGAAGGGCAGGAAGAGTGGGATCATGGGCGAGTAGCTGGAAGAGTAGACCCGCCAGGTGACGATGATGTGGACATCCTCATTCGCGCTAACGGTGAAATTGAGGTGGCCTATCGGAGCGCGGATTGATCAAGGAGAAAGCGAAGCAGACTCGGTGTCAGAGATACTGTCGGGCTACGGTGTAGCTCAGCAATCTGGATCAGCCGTGGGCAGCGGCGCACAAGGAGGGGACGGTAGTAGCTGTGAATGGACCAGCTGAAATGAGCACGTCGGTAGATATAGGAGTAAGGGAGACAGGTGCCACACCTATCGGACATTCCATTCAGAGGTCAGGAACTGGCGACTCTGCATCCGACTTCACCTGGCAGCCTGCAGGTAGTGCAACAAGAGGACAATCGAACACTGGCCACGATCTTGCCTAGGTATGAATCTTGGTGAATCCTAAACGTGCCATGTAACACATAGTGATCAACGGCGCCACAGGTCTTTCCCAGCTGGGACCATGCCAACGACTCCGCGGTAAGAGCAACATCTGATTGCTTAAGTGCTGAATCATACACCCGAGATATGGTCTGATTTGCGAGGGGAGATTGGAGCGGACAAGTGAGAATAGTGTGTATCGGAATCACCGCCGTCATCTCATGTGTAATTGGATTAACTGGTCATTGCCATGCGAGTGACTCAGAACGTCAGTATTACACGAATGAGCGGCCCACAGGTGAATGCCAGCAGTTGACTCCGATAGATGCAATCATCGCGAACAACGGGGGAGATGCTGTGTTAGGGGATACTGCCAGGAAAGGTCTAAATCCCTTGGGCAACTCCACGTTACTCCTTACACAGCGATATGACACTGCTGTTCCTACTACTGGGCTGATAACCACTGCACAGGTACCAGACATATATGCTTCTCGCTCTTATGTAGATCAGACAGATGCTGCTCTGAACGTAGGTATCAGTGGTCTCCGCAGCGCCAACATTCCATCGATACCCGGGATAGTGCGTCCAGAATCATATGGCGCCCGCCATGGGTATCGACAGCACTGTCGTGAGAACTCACGAGCAATCAACAGTGCAATCGATGACCTTACTAAGGATGGAGGAGGGGTGCTTCTTCTCACTGACTATTACTGTATTGATTCAACAGTTTATGTACCGCCAGGAATACACATCGTGGGAATAAGTGCACTTCGTAGTACATTGCACTATGTCGGTACGGAGGTCGCACTCCAACTAGTGAGGGATGGTAGCCGCCAACACACCTGGAGCAACCTTCGTGACTTTCAGCTGCAGGGGCCACTAAGTCAGACACCAGGAACTTCATCCTCCGCCAACATCCCAGGTAATCATGCGATTGCCATAGGGTATCACTTCTCGAGTAGCCGTCCTGGACCGCAACGAATGGAGCAGGCAGTTGCAGTCAGCATTCAAGGTCTATACATAAGACACTTCGGCGATGCCGCGTACATGATGCAAGATGGTGCTATGGGCATCACTGTCTTTGGTGGTCGCGTTGAAAATGCACGTCATGGTCTGTGGTACAAGGGTCAGCTGAGCGGACCCATTAACTTCGGCAACGAGAATAGTGTCCATAGAATGAGCTTCGTTGATGTGCGGGAGTATGTGGTCTTAGTCGAGAGTCATCCAATGCCCTACCTCGAAGGACTCATGATTGACAACCCGCCTGGTGAAGGCGTTATCAAGGTGGAGAAGAACATTCCTGAGCGACCCACGGTGCCTGTGCCGAATGATCTGCCGACCGGACCTGGAGTCATCACAGGAATGCGGATGGAACTTGCAATGACAGGTGGGAAGCACGCCATAACACTGATCAGGGCAAAAGGGATACGGATTATCAACAGCCTACTGAGTGAAGGACCGGGAGGTGCGGCAGTCCTATTGAAGGACGGGTGTGTGGGGAATGTCATCATGAACAACATCTTCGCCAGTGCCGGCGGAGGCGTGGACATATTGTTTGAAGGGATGGGAAACAAAGAGAACATAATCGCTTTCAATGCGATGAATGCGGCCAAGGAGTGGACCAGCCATGTTACGTGGCGGCTACACGAAAGTGATACTGCTTCAAGACCAGACATGGCTCGTCAGCAACTGTCACAGAACACAGTGATCGAGCCATCTCTCGGAAGCAAGGCTGGGTTTAGCACCCGAATTAAGAACCCAAATGTAAATGGTGATGTCCACCAATATCAAAGTGAAAAGTGGGATGAGTACATAGAGGTTGATGCTAAGAACGGAGATGTCGTAGTCAATCTGCCCTATGCCACCAAATTCCCGACGCGAGACGTAACGGTCAAGAAAATTGATGAGAGCGACAATGCGGTAAGGATTAAGGCAGCGAGTAGGCAAACGATTGATGGGGTGCCGGATAGTGATCCGTATGTGCTATCGCGTCAGTATCAGGCGGTGACAATATTTCCTGGCACAAGTGGAGATACCTGGGACATAGAACCTAGGCGATATGTCTGGCATAACAAATGGCTAGTCAAAAGCGAACATCAGAAGAGCGTGTCTGCGGAAGGAGATGTGGACTTTACTGAAACTCCCGCTGGCAGATGTGAAGACCGCAATATCGCAGCACGAGGTGCGGAGGATGGTGACCTCGTATCGGTAGCAGTTCCAAGTTCATTGGCCTCGATTCCGTTTACAGGTCTCACGGCCTTTGTATCGGCTACAGACATCGTCACTGTGAGGCGATGCAATCACCACTCGACAGAACCCGCTATTGACCCACCGGTGACGAGGATTCGCGTTCGCGTGATGAAATAGGGGCACTAAGAGCACAATCGTGTACAAGCAGAGTATTGTACAAGTACAGTAATTCTCCGACACCCGGTCCTCCGGAATATTGATCAGGCATTCCCCCAATACAAGTACTGATGCTACTCATCGTCTGTAGACTCATCAGCATCCACGGACAATGCGCGACTGGACTCTCAACGCCAACCGGGTTGCATGTCCGTTTGCCTGATTGAGTGAGCTTCGCCCCGCAACGAGCTACCAGGAGCTACATCTCTAGCTACCCTCATTAAGACGCCCTGATGCTCACCGAGCGCTTCAACCTGAACAATGAAAAAGCCACTGTTTACAGTCAAAATCGTGTAGTGCTTGCTCTCATTGGTAGAAATCAGGCGCGGTGCCCTTGCGGGCCCGGGTTCCTGAATCCCCCTTTCAAACCGTGCGTGCGGATTTCCCGCACACGGCTTACGGATCGTCTTCTCATGTTGCGTGCGCGCTCCCGGGATAGCGAATGGTCCCGACCAGGCGGTGCAGGCCGAACTCTTTCACAATACGGGCCGGTGGCCACTCACGGTTGATGAACGGCCGTGTTCGGTCCCGCCGTCCCCGGGACATCAACCTCACGAGTCTCTGGTTGACGTAGCGGTCGACCTGCTGGAACTTCAGCGACGCGTTCCCCGTCCGGAAGTAGTTCCCCCAGCCGCGCAGCACCGGGTTCAGGTCCCGGATGACCTCCCGGATGTCCTTCATCCCGGCCCTGCGCCGACGGTCCGTCAACGCCCGGATACGTTCGCGCACACGGTTCATCGCATTCGCTGAGGGCCACCGGAACAGGTACGTGCGCCCCTTGAAGTGGGACCGCACCACCCGCAGGTAGCACCCAAGGAAGACGAAGCCCTCGCGGCCGAGTCCGACCTCAACCACGCGCGTCTTTTCCGAGTGCAGCTCCAGACCCATCCCGGCGAGTATCGCTCGCGTCCTCCGCAACGCCTCCTCCGCCTGTGCTCGGCTGCGGCACAGCACGACGAGGAGAGTCGCCCGGGGGAATCTCACCCCCGGGCGCTCGCAGAACCGTACGTGAACGTCTCCGCTCATACGGCTCCCATCATCCAGCCGCTGGCCGTAGGCCCAGAAGATACCAA
>JBDGYW010000389.1:0-6354 GCA_039588935.1 Gemmatimonadota bacterium
CCGTGAGAGTAGCATCCACGTCCACACCCTGGACGTTGCCTCGGAGCCGGTAAACGCCGTCGCGCGGATCGTCGAGTTCACCCACCACGTGCAGTCGTGTCGAAGTCGCAACGAGACTGCCGAATACACCGACGCCACCCGAAATATGATTAATGAAGCCGCGACCTGTGAACTTGTTGTTGCTCGAACGTGTGAAGTCGTAGTAGTTGGAGTCCGTGAGAGACACGGTCATGATGTAGTCCCGGCCGGCGCGCATCAGGTCGTCTCCCTCCCCTTGCGTGAACACGTCTTTGAGATTGCCGGGGAGAGCTACGGACACCGTATCAACCAGAAGCTTGGCAGCGGGTTTCTTGTCCGGCGCCAGTAACATGTCGAGTTCACCAACGCGGAACATATCGATCTGAAGAAGACGCCCGGCCACCGGCTCGACGTGGATGCGGATGGTGTCGCGATCACGGTTCACCGTCGTCACGCTATCCGTACCGAATGCGAGCGAGTTGCCCGCCACCGTGAAGGATGCAGCCGCCATTCCCGGCAAGCGGGTGACGCCTGTGATTCTCTCCCCTTCTGGAGTGCGTACGGTCAGTTCGAGCCGGTCACCCGTGCGCATGCCGGGGCACAAAGGGGGACTCCAGTACACGCCCGGCAGGTCGGGCAGCCGGAAGTCTCCTGGGATCTCACTGAGCGTCGTTGTTTCGGCGCAGTTGTCAGCCGTGAAGTCGAGATTCGTCAACAGCACGGTTGCGCTATCGATCGGAATCGGGGGCGATCCACCCACTGGTATGGCGCCGTCGACAGTGTAGGGGAAGTCGACCGTCCCTATGAACGACCTTTCCAGAACGATGAACTGAAATCCGAAGGATTCGGGTGGGAGGTCCGGGCGCATCACGCCGTGCACCACCACGACAGGTTCTCCGAGCGGGATCTCTACTTCGGCTAGTTCACACGCAGTGGCAAACAAAGCGCCGCTAGATACGAGCAGGGACAGACTCAGCAATCGAATATGTCGCCTGGCGTCCGAGCGCAGCCCACCGAAGTCATTCATGGAGGGTTCAATAGTACGAAACGGTCTCGACAAAATGAAGTTCACCGTCGATCACACCCGACGCTTCTCCCGCTTTGGCGGCGTCGGGATTGCTGACAAATTCGCGGGCTCTCTCCACGTCAGCCACGTCAAACACGAAGAAAACACTGTCGGGCTCCTCAACTCCACGCCATAGGTGAACGAGCCTGAGGCCCGCCTCCCGATGCGCATCGGCGTGGGAATCGAAGACGGCCTTCCACTGTCACTTCAGGCGCCACCTGACACCTATGCGAAGATCGCATACCCATCCGTACGACTGCCGATCAGCGTCGGGTGGAAGACCCTCGATATCAGCGGCGCCGAACATGAATAGGGTAGCCGACGCTCCACTCTCAATTGCGACATGCGACTCGAGAGGGATCAAGACACCTGCGTTCCCCCCTGCGCCCAACCCGCTTAAGTGATCTGCGACGAAGACGGTGCGTGATTCGCGCATCCAAGCGAGTCGAGGGCCCACCCTAACAGCCACGCCCAGGACGTCGGTTGCAAAGTACGACTCGAGGTAGACACTCAGAGTCTGGACTCGGTCGTCCGACAGCTCCTCAGAGCTGGTGCCGAGCGAAACGCCGGCACGGAGTTCGTCGATTACCCCGAACTTGCTACCAACAAAAAGCTGCCCTCCTATCCCCGGCCCCACCGACTCGAACGCTTCCTCGCCACCATACATGACCACGCCCGCCACACCCACCACCAACCCTGTCGGATCCCTCAGCTCGTTGTCCAGTTCCAGCCTCGGGGATTGCCGAGGAATTACCTGAGCCACGACAATAGAGGGCACGGCAACGAGCACTACGCATGAGGCAGTTAGTCGCATGGCCTCAATCTTCCGGTCGCTCACCTGCCGGCGCCATCTTCACGATTCTCGGCTGGAACCGCGCCAGGCGATCGACCAGATCGGTTTGGGCATCCATCACTTCATCGATGTCTTTGTACACCATGGGAGCCTCGTCGAGTCCCGCAGACAGCAGTGTTACTCGCGCGTCCTTTAGACGCTTGTTCACACTTGGCCAATCGAACGTCTTCTTTGCCTTTTTCCTACTCATGACTCGGCCCGCACCGTGCGATGCCGAGTTGAGTGAGTCAGCGTTTCCCTTGCCGCGCACGATGTATGTCGGAGACGCCATCGAACCCGGAATGATTCCCAGTGCTCCCGCACTCGCCGGCGTCGCTCCCTTGCGGTGCACGATCACGGTCTCCCCGTCGTGCTCTTCCTTCCAGGCGAAGTTGTGGTGGTTTTCCAGATCGAGCAATACGTGCGCGCCAAGATACTCGTTCAAATGGCGATGGATACATGCATGATTGGCGGCTGCGTAGCTGCCCATCAGCTCCATCGCCGCCCAGTATTCCCGGCCTGCATCGGAGTTTAGATCCAGCCAAGCCAGGTGGACTAGCTCCTTTGGCAGTTCCGGATGCCGCCCCATTGCAATCTTGCTGAAGTGACCGGCGACGGTGTTTCCGGCGCCACGACTCCCGCTGTGACTGAGCAGAGCGAGATATCGCCCCGGCGGGATTCCCAGTTGTTCGTCTTCCATATCGAGAGTTCCATACTCGACGAAATGGTTACCGCTGCCAGAACTCCCGAGCTGCGACCACGCCTTGTCTCTCAGTTCCCGAGTGACCGATGACACTGACCAGTTCTCATCCATCACATCGTGCTCGCGACGACGCTTGAAGCTCGCTCCAATGCCGAAGCGAGTCTCTGCCTCGATTGCGCGCTTCAACCTGCCAGGGTCTTCTTCGAGAGTGGACGGCGGCAGATCGAGCACCGACATCTTCATCCTGCAGGCAATGTCGACGCCGACGGCGTACGGGATCACCGCATTCCGCGTGGCCAACACCCCGCCGATCGGCAGGCCGTAACCCCTGTGTGCATCGGGCATCAACGCACCGCGCACCGCTATCGGTAGCTTGCAGGCGTTTTCGAGCTGCTGAACCGACTCGGGCTCGAGGTTCTTTCCCCACTGTCGGTATGGAGCTGAGTCGGATCGCGGGGCGTAGCCCTGTCTCGCTTCAGCCCTCTCTAGCAGTTCTCGCGCCAGTCGGCCGAATACAGGATCTTGGAGAAAGGAGTTGGGATCACTCACCAACTCCCGGAGGAGCTTCCGGATCTTCGAACGTTTGAGCCCGATGTTGCGTGCTTCGCCGACGGTAGTCTTGGCGGTGCGCAACTGGTCTCCGGCCGGGATGCCCAGGTTCTTCAACTCCCTGCTGTTCACGGGCATACCCCTTTGCCTCAGCGCGAGGGCCGTTGTTGGTGCTCATGACGTCAGTATCTGCCTGGCACCATCAAATCTACCTCCATGTCTGCGATCACGGCGAAGAGGCCTGCCAGTTCAGGGATAGGGATTCCAAGCCAATTCTCGAGCCGTGCGAGCACGCCGTTCGGGTCGTCGAGATCGGCGATCTTCACTGCGTGGTTCGCGCCGGCTTGCACTACCTTGAGAGCGTTGGTCTGCCCGATCAGTTCGATTGCCCCAGCCGTCCACGGATCGGCTCCGCCGTAAATGTAGACGATGTTGTCTCCTTCAGTCAGCAGCCAGTCGTAGATGTCCAGAACGGTCTCGGGTCGGTACACCAGTTCGACTCCCAAGGAATCGAAGTACCCCCCACTCAGCCCCCCCAATTCCCGAACCAGCAGGTCCGCGATGTGGTCGTACCGCCGCTCGGGGTATCCAATCTGGGTGAACGCCTGGTACAGATAGGGTCTCATGTACACGCTGCGTTCATCGGTCATCCTGCTGAGGCGAACTACCTCATTCAAGTGGGTCAACATCTCGTCAAACGACGCTTCCGGCCCTGGAACGCCGTCACAGTCGTGCTCCGTGTATTGCCAAAAGCTCCAGTCGTATGTCCTTGCAGCGGATTCGAACTCCCCGATGGTGTCTGCCGGATGTATGTAGCCGTTTGCGGGAAACCACGCCGAGAACCGCGGAATGAGGCTGTCGCGGTGTTGCAGTACCGCGCGCTGGAACCGGTGTATGCTCGAACGACACAGTTCGTCGCCAAGCGTCTCGAGGAAGTCGACGAACCTCGAATCGGCCGTACTGAACTTGAACGGCGCCACGTATGCGACGGTGGCCGACACATCGTCCGGGTAAAAACGCCTATGATACAGGGACGTGAGTCCACTCTTGCTTACGCCGGCACTCAACCATACCCCCGTGTAGACATCCTTGAAGATCTCGACTATTCTGTGGTGATCGGCGGCCGATTGCTCGATGGTCAGGTACTGCCAATCCAACGGATCCGGCTGTGATCCCTCGAAGAATCTGTGGGTCACGTTGAGGCAGTTGGTGCGAAGAATTCCAGCCATCTCCTGACCCGATCGCTCCGTTACCGCATACCCCCCCGGCGCGAATACCATCGGCATCGTCGTATCCACATGCGACAGATAAGCACGCTGCGTGAATTGGGGACCCTCGGGATCTGCATGATTTACGGGCTGCGTGATATCGATCCGAAACGCCCGCGGGTAGCCGTAGTAGGGCACGATCTCCGAGACATCTACACCGGGCAAGGCGTCCAAGCGTTCGAGGACGTCGATTGGCCCAGGGTCGAACGGAACATCGTTGCACGCGGAGAACAGCAGAAGAGCCGCCAAGCCTGGTGGCCAGCACCTGTTGGACACGGCACACCTACCTCGAGTTGTCGTCGTGATAATACGTTGGCCGACTGTTCCTTCTACCAACCCGGGTTCTCTTCGCGGGTCCACCCCTCGCGCCGCGACAGCAATCATGGCATTATGGCGGAGCCAATTCACCTAACATTGCGTAACTGGAGCTACGATGAGCACTCGAATCCGTTCGTACTTGCGGGCCTTTGCCGCGATCCTGCTTCTGCCGTCGATATCTTGCGGCACCCCTCCCGCAGAGGAACCATCGGTTCCGACCGATAGCGAGTTTCTGTTCATACCCAGCACCACGGGGCTTGATCCTGCAACGGGAAGTCTCGCCGACGATGTGACCGGCCAGTTCCGACAGGCCATGGAAAACACCAGCCAAATGTTGGCCTCCAACGGAATGGACCTCTCGAGAGTCGTGAGCGTGAACGTCTATCTCTCTGACGTAGACCATTTCGCCGAGATGAACGAGGTCTACCGTACCTACTTCCCAACGGATCCGCCGACGCGCGCCACCGTAGCGGTCGATCTTGCCCAGCCGGGTGCGCTGGTACAGGTCGCGATGGTCGCGGCGAGACCAGGTGTGACGCGTCAGGTGATCAAACCAACCGATCTCAAATCACCCGAACTGCCGTACAGCTGGGGCATAATGGCCGGCAACACTCTCTTCGTGGCTGGTGCCACAAGTCGTGACCCAGAGACTTACCAGCCGGTGACCGGGGACATCGCGACTCAGACACGGCGCGTTTGGGGCAACATCGGCGCGGTCCTCAGTGAAGCGGGTCTGGATTACGGCGACCTGTCAGCGTGCACGGTATTCCTGGACGACCCTCAGGAATTCGGTGAGATGAACGCCGCGTACAGGGAGTTCATGACCGATGCACCCCCAGCGCGAGCAACGGTACGCGCCCAACTCGTGAACGTCCTGTTCAAGATCGAGATCCAGTGTGTGGCGGCGCACGGCGTCGAACGAACAGTAACTATCGCTGAGGGAGCTTCGCCGCCGAGCAGCCCATTCTCACCTGCGATCAAGGCCGGTGACCGAGCGTTCACAGCCGGTGCCGTGGGATCCGGTCCTGGTGGGGTGGCCATTGGAGACATCGATGCTCAGACCAGGCAGGTGCTATCAAACCTGCAGGCCACACTCGCGGCGGCTGGCAAAGGCTTTGGCGACGTGAGTGCTATGTACGTGTACCTGCCACAAATCGCACATGCCGAACCTGTCGGAGCGATCCTCGATGAGGTGGTCGGCAACTCAGCGTCGCGGACGGTCGTCGGGGCAGAGCTGATGGGACCCGACTATCTGGTAGAGATCATGATGATAGTGGGAGGGTAGCGCCCGTTGCCAAGCGCTCAATCGACGTTTACCCTGCGTGCAATATGATTATTTGTGACGTTCAGAAATGTGTCGGCTGCCGCATGTGTGAGGTGGCCTGCGGAGATTTCCACTATATGGCTATCTCGCCTGCCCTTTCGCGCATTCGAGTGGCCAAGATCGAAGAAATCGGCATCGATGTCGCCGTGACATGCGTGGGCTGTGGAGAAAAGCCGTGCCTCGAGTGTCCGACCGAAGCGTTGACCGTGGGCGATCACGGACAGATCTGCCTCGACCGGGAATTGTGTACAGGCTGCGAGGAATGCGTGAGTGCCT
>JBDGYW010000390.1:0-6350 GCA_039588935.1 Gemmatimonadota bacterium
CAACACCAGTGGTGTTGAGTTTCCGTTCCCCGAGTACCTGCGAAACATCGTAGCGCAAGTGCACCGACGCTGGCAACGTCCGTCGGGAAACGTGTCGCTGCGGGCCGAAGTACAGTTCTTCATTCACAGCGACGGTGCCGTGTCCAACTTTCGGTTCGTGACACGTTCAGGTAACTTCGGCTTTGACCTCGAGGCTCAGGGGGCGATCGAGGCCGCCGCCAACGCAGGAGCATTCGGTCCGTTGCCGGAGGGCTTTGCGTCCGGTGTGCTTCCAGTCAGTTTTTTCTTTGATCCATCGGAGCGTCGATGAGTGTAATGGCCTGGCGTAGAATACCACGCCTGAACCATCTGTTCGTTCTTTCGACGACCGGCCTTTTGGCCGGCGTATTCCCAGGCCAGCTGCTAGGGCAGGACAGCTTACCTCCGGTCGATCAGGGAGTACGACTCGGCATCACATACACACCTGGTATGAGACCGGGGATGCTGGTGCTCGGCGGCCCGTCGAGGGAGATGCTGGACTCCATCAGAACGATTTTACGACGAGACCTAGAGTATAGCGATCGTTTCGAGATGATCTACTTGCCGGGTGGAGACAGCCTCGTTTTGGGTGTGAGAATGTCTACGGGCGATGAAGATGCTGACTCCACGTCGGGGCCGTCGATCTCGGAGCCCTTTGTCAACTACTCGTTGTATGCTGCACTTGGAGCCGACTACGCAGTCAGTGTGCTCAGTAACGTCGATTCATCGTTCTCCGTAAACCTCTATGCCGTGCGTGGCGAGGAAGTGCGCACGACTGTGCGCCTCCCTCACATGGATCCAGACTTCGACGATTTCCGAATGGCTGTTCATCGAGTCTCGGATGCTTTGGTAAGAGCAGCGACGGGTGAACCGGGAATCGCAGCCAGTCGGGTGGTGTTCGTGAACCGCAACCGCGGGCAGGTGTATAGCGTCGATTCCGATGGTGCGGGCATGCAGGCGATATCACCACCGGGCACGTCTGCGTTCTCTCCCGTGTGGGGGCCGCTGGCGCAGCGGGTTGCGTACACTTCGCTTGCGGAAGACGGCTGGGGTTCGATCTCAGTGCTTGATCTTGGGTCTGGGAATCGGTCACTGGTACCGCACACTGACGAGTACCTCAACTACAGTTCAGCGTTTTCACCTGACGGGCGAATTCTGGCCTTCACGCGAAGCTGGGCGGAGGGGTCGGACCTGTTCGCCTATAACCTCGCGCAGGACTGTTGCTTACAGCGCTTGACGGTAGGTCGTTTATCGGATAACGTATCACCTGAGTTTAGCCCGGACGGCAGGCGGATTGCGTTTGAGTCCACTCGGTCTGGTGCCAGTCAGATATATGTGATGGCGTCTGATGGAACCGGTCAGGGGTTGTACGCACCGTTTGACTATGGAGTGACGGGGGCGTCACACAGCCCCGCATGGTCGCCTGACGGACTGAGTCTCGCGTTTCACCGTAACGTTGCAGGTCGACATCAGCTGTTTCTGATGGATGTTAGGACGAGCAATGTACGACAGCTTACGAGCGCGGGACGCAATGAGGACCCGACTTGGGGCCCTGATAGCCGGCACATAGCATTCAAGTCCAGCCGGTCGGGCTCTGAACAGATTTGGGTTGTTGATATTGAGACAGGACGCGTGCGCCAGCTTGCGAGGGTTGGTGCAGCGAGAATGCCGAACTGGTCTGCGCCTGTAATGCCGACCAACCAACCATGAAACTGGAGTGACAATGCGCCTCACCCTGCCCCTCACCGTGGGAGTGTCCGTTATCGTCATCGCTGCGGCCACCGCATGCAGCAGTCCACCTCCACCGCCACCGGAGCCAGATCAGGATTCCATCGCCGCCGAACAGGCTCGACGAGATTCCATCGCGGCCGCGCAGGCTCGTGCTGACAGCATCAGGCGTGCTCAGGAAGCTGCGCAGCAGGCGGAGCGGCAGCGCCGGGCTGATTCACTAGCGGCGGTCCGTGCAGAGACCAACGCCGTACGTGATATGCTCGCGGGAATGGTTCATTTCGACTTCAACATGTCGAACATCCGCGAAGGCGAGGACACGGAAGCTCTCGAACTGAAGCTCGCGATCCTTCTGGCCAATCCGAATCTCACGCTGGAGATCGTTGGCCACTGCGACGAACGCGGGACGGACGAGTATAATATGGCGCTCGGCAACCGTCGCGCAGTATCGAGCAGAGCTTTCCTCACTGACCGCGGTATAGCAGAGGAGCGGCTCACCGTGCGGTCGCGAGGTGAAGAGCAACCTCTGGACAGCGGTCACACTGAGGATGCGTGGGCCAGAAACCGCCGTGCCGAGTTCAGGATTGTCGGCGGCGGCGACGTCCTGATTCGTCCAGGGAATTGAGGCGTCTTAGTACCATAGCTGTAGCGAGCGTCGCCCTGAGCGCCTGTGCGCTCAAGGGCGATGTCCGTCGTGTTGAACAGCAGGTGTTGGAGCTGCGTTCTGAGATGGCCCGCGCCGACTCTGTGCGGGCCGATTACTTGGAACTGACGTTGGAACAGATCATGACGCTCCAACGCCAGGTGCTGGACTCGCTCGACGCTCAAGACCGCCGACTTGCCTTGTTCAGAGGTACGATTCGCTCTGACTTGACCGAAGTTCAGCGGCAGCTTATGCAGATTCAGGAGCTCACTGGTCAGAGCCAGCAACGGCTTTCCGAGTTGCAGGGGCGCCTCGAGGACCGAGAGCAGCAGCCGATGGTTGTCGAACCAGAAGCAGGTGCTGACACCACCGGAGCTGCAACTCCGCAAACTGCCACTCCTAGTAGCGTGGACGAGGTCTACCAGGTAGCCGTTAGTTTGCTGAATCGCGGCAGTCCGCAGACTGCGAGAACGGCCTTCCAGCAGCTGCTGCAACAGTTCCCCAACCATGAACGAGCGCAGGACGCGCAGTTCCACCTCGCAGAATCATGGGAGGGATCCGCTCCCGATTCGGCGGTTGCTGCATATGAGTTGGTGGTTCAGGACTATCCCAACTCGCCAAGAGCCCCTACCGCCCTGTACCGCCTTGGCTTGCTTTCCGAGCAGAATGGGGACATGGAGGCGGCACAGGTGTATTACACACGTGTCGTTAGCGGGTATCCGCAGTCGGATGCTGCGGTCTTGGCCCGTGCAAAGCTGAACCCGGACTTTTAGTCGACCGCGCGACCCGCGCACACCGATGACCAAGAGAAGCCTCAAGGGCGAAATGCCCTTCCTCGACCACCTGGAAGAATTGCGGCGGCGCATTCTGTGGAGCCTCGCGGCGATTGTCGTTGGGACCGTAATCGGGTTCTTCCTCGTCCAGAACTTCGACGTGATGGGGCTCCTGAAGGAGCCCATTGCTCCGTATCTGCCCGATGGAAAACTGCATGTGACACGGCCAACCGACGCGTTCTTCGTCACGCTGAAGCTTGCACTGATGGGTGGATTGGTGATGGGTGCACCCATAGTGATCGCTCAGGTCTGGGGTTTTCTCTCGCCGGCCCTGTACGAACATGAGAAGCGCTACATCACGCCATTCATGATTGGAGCACTGGGGCTTTTCACCGCCGGAGTGTTGATGGCGTACTTGTGGGTACTGCCGGTCGCCCTCAGAATCCTCCTCACGAAGTTCCAGGCTGAATATCTCGAGTACATAATCACGGCAAGGGAGTATTTCGCGTTTGCGAGCCAGTTGATCGTGGCGTTTGGTCTGATGTTTGAGGTGCCGATCGTGATGGTGTTCCTTTCGGCGATCGGGATTGTAAACCCGACGACGTTTGCCAAACACCGTCCTTACGCCCTGGTGGTGGCCTCGATTCTAGCCGCAATGCTCACGCCGCCGGATGTGATGTCGATGATGATGCTCATGCTGCCTGTGGTCTTGTTATACGAGGTTGGGATCCTCATCGGACGCTTGGTGTGGAAGAAACGAGCCGCCAGCACCTAACCAAAGTTGGCCTCCTCGGGGCTCTTATGTGTCTGGGAGGCAATGCGGTTGAGGCGCAAGACCCTCCGCCGCGACGCGTTCCTGCCGACTCGATTCGACAAGCAGTCGATAGTGTGCCGATGCCCATCGACACCGCCGCGGCCCGACAACTCGGGCTGCCGACTGCGCCGTCCCGCTCGTTGCCTTCGACAGACTCCGTAATGGACGCACTTCTGGCTCTCGAAGGCTTTGGGGTCACCAGATACGCGGCCGACAGCCTCACGATGCTGGCTCCGACCAGTGAAATCCGGTTGAGCGGCAACGCGCTTGTTGAACGTGAAGGCAGCACGTTGGAGGCCGACTCAGTCGATTTCCTTCAGGATGAGTGTCTGCTCCTTGCTCGCGGTGAGCCGGCGCTGTTCGACAATGAGACAGTGCTGGTTGGCGAAGGGATGACATACAACACCTGTGACTATCGGGGTATCATCGTCGGAGCGCTCACCAAACTACAACAGTTTGGAGTTGACTGGTATTTGGAAGGTGAGCTAGCCGTGGACTCGGCATCGAGTCGGGTTTACGGGGCAGAGAACATCATCACAACCTGTGACCACCCGGCGCCGCACTATCACTTCGCCGCAGGAAGCATTAAGTGGGTTTCCAACAACATGCTGGTGGCTCGACCCGCGGTGCTGTATGTGCGGGACGTGCCGGTGATGTGGCTGCCGTTTCTGTTTCAAGACATGCGACAGGGTCGACGCAGCGGCATCCTCGTTCCTAGGATCGGCTTCAATGACCTGGTTCGGCCGAATGCGGGATACCGGCGTCAGCTCACGAACATCGGATACTACGTCGCAATCAACGACTACCTCGATTTCCAAGCGTCGGTGGACTGGTTTGCTGGTACTCACACGGCCCTGAACGGGCAATTTCGTTACAGGTGGCTCAATCGCTTTGTCAACGGCAGCCTTGGTATCGCTCGGATCTTCGAGGCGGGGCAAGATGGCGGTCCCGGCGGCCGATCGATGCGGCTCCAGTGGAATCACCAGCAGAGCTTCAACCAACAGACGCGCTTGAGCGCATCGGTAGACTACGCAACGAGCGCTCGAGTCATTGAGCAGAACGCGGTCGATCCTTTGCTCCAAACGGCTACTCTGGGCAGTAGGATCAACTTCAGCAAACAGTTCGGTTGGGGCACGCTGACCATCGGGGGCAACCGGACTCAGGATTTGAGTAACAACACGGTGAGCCAGACCCTCCCGAATGTCAGCCTTTCACCAGCGCCTGTGAACATCGGGGAGTTTGTCACCTGGTCTCCGTCTTTCACGCTCACACGAACGCAACGGTTGCATCAACAGCCCGGCTACGAATTGCTGCCGTTAGTTGGCACTGACGGAGAAGTCGACTCGCTGTTTCCGGACCAAAGCGACCTTTCCATGCGAATCGCTACGCCCATCCGCATAGGCCGTTGGAATTGGCAAAACGACTTGAGCATTAGGGACTTCACGCAGACGCTCGTTCCTGGACCCAGGAATCAACTGAAGGTCGTAGACCCGACGGATTCCTCGATCGTATCCACAATCCATTACGCTGAAGACTATGGGACGAGCCTCGATTGGAATACCGGCATCAACCTCCCGTCACTCTTTCCTGCGACATGGAAACTCCAGCCGTCAGTGTCGATTCGGAACACGACTGGTGGTGCATTCATGATTCGGAACCGGTATACCAACGGAGCGTTCGTTCAACAGGGAAAGAGACTTTCTTTCGGGGCCGGCATGTCTCCGGCGTTTTTCGGGTTCTTTCCGGGGATCGGCCCGATATCGAGAATCCGGCACTCTGTGTCGCCGAGAATCAGCTGGAATTATCAACCCGCCGCTGAGGTCCGTGAGGAATACGCACGGGCGCTGGCCGGGCCCGGCAAGACTCCCGAACTGCGAAGTCCGACAACGCACGGCATCACACTGTCGCTGTCGCAGGTGTTCGAAGGAAAGAGGAGACCTGCTCCAGGAGACACGACGGCCGATCCGCGGGATGCCCCGAAAGTCAAATTGCTCAGCATTCAGACTTCTTCGATTGTGTACGATTTCGAGCAGGCCAAGGAAGAGGGGCGGACAGGCTGGAAGACGCAGAGCATCACGAACTCGCTCACGAGCGATCTATTACGCGGCTTCACATTCTCCATCTCGCACGATCTTTGGGACGGCTTTGTCGGCCACGATACTGCACGCTTTTCTCCGTCCCTGACATCGATGTCCGCGCGCTTCAGTCTGACCGGAGCGACCATCATGAATGCATTGGCCCTGTTTACCGGAGGGCAGACGAGGCCTGAGCCTGAGCAAGAAGTCAGTCCCAATGAGGGCGACTTGCTTCAGCCGCAGGGAACCGGATTGGGTCCTCCGCAGGGCTTGAATCGATCTATGAACCGAATGGGTGC